>DASYQG010000552.1:0-6400 GCA_036005825.1 Chitinophagaceae bacterium
TTAGGCTTTCCATGTTCACAAAAATTTCGCCATAGATGAGGCTCCATACTTTGTCCTTTGTATAAAAATAATAGAGAGCAGCATTGTAATAGTTACCGCTAAAAGCCGGATCAATTTCAATTCCTTTTTCCCAAAGATCAATGGCACTATAATCTTTCTTTTGAAATAATAATTCTCCATATTCACTATATAATGCCCCGCTTTTTGGAAATTTTTTAAGACCGGCTTTATAAACCTTTTCACATTCTTTCGGATCTTCAAGTGCTTTATAAACATTTCCTGCTATTTGAAATGTCATGACATCGGCATCATCCCGATTGACGATATTTTTTACTCCTTCCACTGCCTTTTCATAATCTCTTTTGAAATAATAGCACTGAACCATGTCTTTGTTGTACTCAAGATTATTCTTATCAGTTTGCAGCAAACGATTCAATACAAGAATTGCATTATCCCAATCTGCCTGCGCCATAAAACCACGGGCAGTCTGATACATAGTTTTCGGATCATCCTGTGCAATAACAGCAAAAGAGAGGGTAAAAAGTGAAAAGAGGAAAATGAGTTTTTTCATCAGTATATTGATTATTGTTTTTTAGTCTGATGGAATTCGTCATAAAAATTTTCATCGCTGAATATAAATTGCCCGAAAATTTTTATGACTCATTTCATAGTACAAAGTAAATTAAAAGAGATATGGTAATAAGTTTCCGTTAACAGATTATAAATTATTTCACAGCTTAGATCAAATGAGTCAATAACCCATCCCTCAATTTTGGCTCAAACCAGGTGCTTTTTGGTGGCATCACCTTTCCACTGTCCGCAATTGCAAAAAGCTGTTCGATAGTAACAGGGTATAAACTAAATGCCGCTGCCATTTCACCACTGTTCACTCTTTTTTCCAATTCTTCCAGTCCACGTATACCACCTACAAAATCTACCCGGGTATCTGTTCTTGGATCATCGATATCAAGAATTTTATCCAGAACATTCTTTTGCAAAATGCTTACATCCAATACACCGATCGGATCATTCCGATAAGTTCCTTCTCTTGCCGTCAAAATATACCACTCATCTTCAAGATACATACCAAACTCATGCAGCACGGCAGGTTTTACAGGCTCAGGACTGTAAGTGAGCATAAAATCATCCTGTAAGGCGCCAATAAATTCTTCAGTAGTAAGATCATTCAGATCTTTTACTACACGATTATAATCCAATATCGCCAGCTGGCTTTCAGGAAAAATTGTGGTGAGAAAAAATTTTGCATCCCCGCTATCCGGCAATTGCTTACTGACTTTAGCTGCAGATGCAGCACGATGATGACCATCGGCGATATAAGTATTGGGAACTTTTGTTGCAAATAAATTAGTAATCGAATTGATAACATCATCACGATTAATCACCCACACAGTATGTTTTATCCCATCGTTTGCGATAAAATCATATTCAGGTGTATTCTTTGCTTTCCATCCATTAATCAGCGCATTTATTTCCATTACATCACGATAAGCCATAAAAACATTTCCTGTTTGTGCACGAATCGTCCGCATATGATCGATGCGATCTTTTTCTTTTTCCGGCCTGGTCAGCTCATGTTTTTTTATAACATCTTTAAAATAATCTTCAATAGAAGAAACGCAAACCAGGCCTGTCTGGCTCTTGCCATTCATTACTAATTGATAAATGTAATAACAGGGCTTTTCTTCTTTGAAAAGTGTGCCATTTTGAATGAATAATTCAAGATTGGATCTTGCCTTATCATACACTTGTTGGCTATGTGTATCAATCCCATCAGGCAGATCTATTTCTGATTTTGTGATGCGCAGAAATGAATAGTTATTGCCTGCTGCTTCCTTTTTTGCTTCCTGCGAATTGAGAACATCATAGGGTCTTGAGGCTACTTGTTCTGCTAATTCTTTCTTTGGTTTTAATGCCTTGAACGGTTTGATTATTGCCATAGTTATTTTTCGAAGCGCAAAAATAACTTGCTTTAACCGGTTTGCCTAAATGAAAAATCTTCTATTGATTTCTTCTCAGATTTCTGCCTATTATTAATGAAATGTATGTGATGGCGTCTGCATTTGTATCATTCTGAAAAAAGGCCTTCAAACCTATTTCATAGTTTGAGGAGATCTTGGTTAAAAAACTCAATCCAAAAGTATACCCAGCGGCAAAAATGTTCTGCTTTTCCGTATTATAGAACACATAGAATGGTTCTGGAAAAATGCTTGGGTCTTGATAATAAGCATACCTATCAGGACGGGATGAAGATTGGAATCTCAAAACAAGCCCCGCACCTGCTTTGAATTGATTATCTCTTGAATAAATCAATGAATAATTTAAGATTGAATTTAATTGAACACCTGCTGTCGTAAAATTGATTAATCTTTCCTCAGGTGAAGAATCCGGAAAAAGAGAATTAAAACCCTTGTCTTTTCCGTAATGAATAGTTGTTGCAATGCCACTTGTAAGATCAATTCGTTTTTTAAGATGGTGTTTATAACTCACATCCACAATAATTCCGTTCAGGTCGCCTGTACCATGCCACGATTTTCCTCCTGATAATTGGATCGAGTTTGAAGATTCTTGTGCGGCTAAAGTGATCGAGGATAAATAGCAAGATGTTAAGAGTAGAATTTTTTTCATGGTTGAGGTTTTGGTGTGATTAAATAAATTTATACCAAAACCTATGCCTTAGAATTGTAAGCGTAGTTAAAGAACTGCTATTATCTTATCCTTTTTTCTTTGCAAATACTTTCATTAGATCAGTCAATGCCACTACACTTTCATATTGCAAAGCATTGTACATAGAAACACGGAAGCCCCCTACACTACGATGACCTTTTACGCCAACCATTCCTTCCCGTTTGCAGAGATCTAGAAATTCTTTTTCTAATGAAGGATCATCCATTACAAACACTGCATTCATATAGCTACGATCTTCTTTTGCTACAATGCCTTTGAAAATTGGTAAGGTGTCAAGCGTTGAATAAAACAATTCTGCTTTTGAATTATTTATTTTTTCAATTTCTGGAACGCCTCCAAGATTTTTTAACCAGCGCAGTGTCAACATAGCAACATAAACTGCAAACACAGGTGGTGTATTCAACATGCTACCTTCTTTTATATGATTGCGATAATCAAGTATTGTTGGAAGAACTCTTGTTACTTTTCCGAGAACATTTTTATTTACCACCACAAGATTAACACCTGCCGCTCCCATATTTTTTTGTGCGCCGGCATAAATAATATCAAACTTGTTGTAGTCAAGAACACGGCTCAATATGTCGCTGCTCATATCAGCTACTAACGGAACACCACAATCATAAGGAATATTTTTCCATTGTGTTCCTGCAATGGTTTCATTGGTTGTAATGTGTAAATATGCAGCGGTAGGGCTAACAGAAAGCTCTTTTGGTATTGTTGTATAATTTGTTTCTTTAGATGAACCGGAAATTTCAACATGGCCAAACAATTTTGCTTCTTTGATAGCCTTCACTGCCCATGTGCCGGTATCAGTGTAAGCAGCCAGTTCGTTTTCATTCAGCAAGTTCATCGGCACCTGCATGAATTGCGTGGTAGCACCGCCATGCAAAAAAAGCACTTCATGATCATCATCGAGTTTCATCAATTCTTTTACAAGGCTTCTTGCCTCGTCCATCACTGATTGAAATATGGGAGTACGATGGCCGATCTCAAGAATTGAAAGACCTGTGTTATTAAAATCTATTACCGCCTGGCTGGCTTGTTCAAAAACCTCTTTAGGCAAAACAGAAGGCCCGGCATTAAAATTATGGATCATCGCTGTTGCTGTCTTCACAGTTAAAAATTGAAGATGCAAAGAAACAAAATTGGGGCGGGATACCCCAAAGAAAAGGGCTGAGATATTTAAATGATAGAACCATGCATATTATTCGTGTTCTCTCCCTCTGATTGTCCCTTTTTTCCATGCATTGTTCAGTTCATCAAACTCTTTTATATCATCAGCAGAAAGCTCTTTACCGGAAAGCTTTTTCAGATCGGGTTGACCAGCATTTATCCAGGCGGTGTACCAAAATGAAGCAACAGCATGAATTGATTGACGCATTCTTCTTTCGATCATTCCATTTAATTTTTTATCGTATGCTGTTGAAAAAGCAGAAGAATATTGTCGAATGGTTATACCGTTTCTTTCTTCAAAAGAAAATTTTTGATCGGCAGGAAAATTCTTACTCAATTCTTTTTCAAAAAGTAAAACTGAGTCGGATGCTTTTGCACTTTCCAAAACTCTTTGCCAGATAAATTCACCCGGATTTTTTATGTAATCGGCTTTGCCAATAAAAAGATCCCATTCTTTTTCTGCCAGCAACTCTGGTATACGACTTTCCCAGAAACCATGAATGCCTCTTTGATCAGTGAATTGCCCATTATGATTACTATTCGCATGAAGCGGCACATGTGCGTCGGCGATATAATGACCGATCTCTGCTGATAATTTCAAAATTCTGGCCTGTTGTTTTTCTTTAAAAGCATCGGTTAATTTATAAAGCATTGTTTGCACCCACCAGGGTACTATACCATATTGCATTAAAGTATCCTCTGAAAATTTTGCAACGGCATCATTCCATTTTCTTGGTAAGTCATTATATGGATAATTGCCATAATGATCAATATCGATATAATGCCGCGGACCTTCTTCTGCGATAATATAACGTCGCATATCAGGATCAACAGCATGTTCAGAAATAAAATCAATCTGTGGTTTATAAAGCTGCATCATTTCAGGAGGCAATAAAAAAACAGCGTAGTAGTTTATTTTTTTATGACCATAAAATCCCCAGCAAAAAGCATGAAGTGATATAAATGAGAAAATGAAGAGGAATAAAATTTTTCTCATGAGGTTTATTTGAGACGATCAATTCAATTCTTTCAACTCGGTCTTTTTTTCGTCAGCCAGATCAACTACACCACCAGTCACCGCATACTTCATTGCTTCTCCTGAAGAAATATTATTGATCTTTTTCACTTTATCTCTTGGCAAAATATAAAGTTGTCCTGCAAAATTGTAAGCCTGCGGCACATATACCGCTACTTTATCAGCCCCCATTTCAAATTTGTGCATCTCTTCATCAGTAAGAAAACCGATGATCCAAACATCTTCGGAAAAAACATTTGCCAGCACAGCTTTATTAAATCTTTTTTTATCACCTGCAAATGCTTCAAAAAAATCACGGGTGCTTGTATAAATGAACTTGATGCCGGGAGTTTTCTCCAGCCAATGATCAAAGAGGTGGAATAAACGGGATTGAATAAAAAATGAACTGAGATAACCTATAATAATTATGAAAGCAAGGATGATCAAAAACCCAAGTCCATAGTTTTTAACCTCATACCCAATAACTTTCCCTTGTGCATCCGTAACTGCTTCACGAAATATTGGCACCCAACCATCTACGGTAGAAATAACCCAATAAATAGCGTAAATGGTAATTGCCAAAGGAGCAATGATCAATAATCCCTGCAGGAAATATTGGATGATTTTTTTCCACTTAAATGGCTCTTTCGGAAGGATCTTTTTAAACGCTCCATCATTTTCCATGGGCCAAATTTAGTACAAAGAAAAATGGACAGGCGGCAAAATATATCGATGGAAACTTTGGCAACGTAGAAAGTTTCCTTAGTTTTGTCGCCCCAAAGCAATTGGGATTGTGATTATGGAAATACAAGATAGAATAAGGCAGAAAGCAGATGAATTATTCAGGCGTTATGGGATCCGCTCTGTCACGATGGATGAGATCGCCACGCAATTGGGTATGTCAAAAAAGACGATTTACCAGTATTACACTGATAAGGACCAACTGGTGGATGCGGTTGCTGTGGATGAAATTCATTATTCACAGGAATGCTGTACGAAAGATGCCGCTGATTCAGCAAATGCCATTGAAGAAATTTTTCGTGTTATGGAATTTGTAGAAATAATGTTTCGAAACATGAATCCTTCAATGCTTCATGACCTGGAAAAATATCATCCCGGCGGATTTAAAAAATTCCTTGAACATAAAAATAAATTCCTCTATGAAATGATAAAGAAGAATATAGAAAGAGGAATAAATGAAGAGCTATACAGACCAGAGATCGATATCGAGATCATGACAAGATACAGGTTGGAAAGTATGATGATCGGATTTAATACTGAGCTGTTTCCTTCTTCAAAATTCAACCTGGCGAAACTTCAGCAGGAGATACTTGAACACTTTTTATACGGGCTTGCCACTTTAAAAGGATATAAACTCATTTTAAAATATAAGCAACAACGATTAAACAAATGACCTATGAGATATTTAACGAAAACCATTTTGACCGCTTTTGTCATTCTAAGCCTTTTCACGGTAAATGTAAAAGCGCAACAGCCGCAACAGCC
>DASYQG010000553.1:0-9118 GCA_036005825.1 Chitinophagaceae bacterium
TTCGATGCATGGATGATCGTGCCGGGATGGGTGAGAAAAAAATCGATGCCGAAAGAGATGAATTGTAACCTGGAGAAAGTGATCGATCATATTGATCATATTTGCCAGCTCGCTGGTAATACATTACATGTTGGTATCGGATCTGATCTTGATGGAGGATATGGAAAAGAACAATGTCCTTATGATGTAGAAACGATCGCTGATCTGCAAAATATCCCTTCATTACTTCTCAAACGTGGATATTCAGCTACTGATGTTGAAAATATTATGCACAAAAATTGGATCAATTTTTTAAGGAAAGCCTGGAGCAAGTAAAATTTAATAAGGCGAAGGGCTAACAGATGTCCATCCTCCATCAATAATCAAGCTCTGGCCAGTGATATGTTTTGCAGCTGGGGAAACAAGGAATAAAGCTGCATTAGCAATATCATTTGTAGCAGCTGGCTTTCCCAAGGGAGTAATACGGCTCCATGTGTTTGTGTATTCTTTGTCTTCCAATGTCCTTTCAGTAAGTGTGGCGCCAGGAGCAATTGCATTTACATTAATATTATGAGGAGATAACTCGATCACTAGATTTTTAGCCAGCATTTCTAATCCTGCTTTGGTAATAGCATATGCTGCGAGGTTTTTATGAGCCTGGTGTCCTACAACAGATGACATGAATAAAATACTTCCTCCTGCGTCCTGTTGTTTCATTTGTTTAGCTGCTGACTGTGCAAGAAAAAAACTTCCACCAAGATTTAGTTGCATCACTTTAGTAAACGAGTCGGGTGTATAATCAAAAAAATCTGCAAATAAAGTAATACCTGCATTGGCAATGGCAATTGTCAGCCTACCAAAACTATTTATAGCTTGTTTTACCATTTCATTTATAAATCCAACATCTGATGCATCACCAGCGATGCCAATACAATTACCACCTTCAGTTTTTATTTTTTCGACAGCTGATTTGGTTAGTGTTCCATCAATGTCATTTAGTAAAACGGCGGCGCCTTGAAGGGCAAGTTGCCGGCAGATCTCAAAGCCAATACCCTGTCCAGCGCCGGTAACAATGGCCACTTGTCCTTTAAATGAATCAGCATTCATTTCAACAAGATAAGTTTTATTTCTTTTTATACTTCGCGGTTCTTGCATCATTTATTACACCTTTCCAATTGAGTCCGAACCCAAAATCATATACATGCCCTTCCGAATCTTTGTAGCATTTCATATCATGCGGCATATCTTCGAGTTGCTTCTCCACAGTTTGCATATTGGAGGGCATTTGCAATGGTAATAAGCCCGATGGCTCTGCCTTGCCTGTAAGAATATCCAGAATTGCCTGGTCCTGCACACCAAAGTTGACTACAATAGCGTCCGCCATTTTTTCAAATTCTGAAAACACCATCGGGTTACTCATATTTACTGAAACGATCACGGGCTTGCCTTTCATCTTCGCATAAGTTTCTGTTACCATCGAAAGGTCTGCGATGTTAATCGCTTTGACAGATTTTCCTTTATAAGTACGATTTGTAAAAGATTCAAACTTATCTCCACCTGCAATGCTTGGATCTCTTGCATCAGTGGCTGTATATTCTCCATATTGCAAACTGATCGGCAGATAGCCATTGCCACCGGTTTTTACATCTGCACTGTTGTAGCCATTGCCACTGTTCGGACTATTAATAAATACCAATGCATAATCTGCTTCATCAGGATTTTCAGTTACTTTAAAATATTTTTTTACAATATCCATGTTTACCGGGTAATCTAATTTTTCAGGTGTTTCCATTCCCAAAAAATTTCTTCCGGCTGGCGTAAACTTCTTGGGTACATATATCGTTTTATTTTTCTGCAAGGGCAAGATCATTTTTTTATTCTTTAGCAGCACCATTGACTTCAACTGTGCAGCGTAACCTGCCTTCATATATTCGGCATTACCTACTATACTTTTTGAAACCTCCGGATCGAGATAAGCGTTTTCAAAAAGACCGGTACGGAAAATATTTTTTAATAAACGTACGGCGGACTCTTCAAATCTTGCCCGCATGAATTTTTCTCCATGTTCTTTTACTCCCATGTTATAAGCTTCGATTACCGGGGCTGCATCGTTATTGCCACCAAACTGATCGACACCAGCCATCAACACTTTATAATGTCTTTCCGGGATCGATAATTTATCTACGCCCCATGATTTACCAGTAATGAAAATATCAACTGCAGTTTCATCACCAGTCACCAACCAATCAGTGCAAACAACGCCATCGTATTTATATTTTTTTCTCAACAGGTCAGTGATGATATATGAATTATAATTGTTGGCAACATTTTCATGATTCTTTACATCCTGTTTGTAGGAGATAGTATAATAAGGCATCACCGCAGCTGCCATTCCTGTTTTACCACTTAGTTTAAAAGCTCCTTCAGTAAATGGAGTAAAATGTTGAGTAAAATTATTACCGGGATAAACTGCATATTTTCCATAACCATAATGTGCATCCCTGCCGCCTTCACCACTGCCACCGCCGGGCCAATGCTTCACCATTGCATTTACACTATTATAACCCCAGCCACCTGCGATCTCTTTATCCCCAGTCGATGTTTGAAATCCGTCAACATATGCACGGGCCATATCCGCTGCAAGTTTGGGATCCTCACCAAATGTTCCGCTTACACGATTCCAACGAGGCTCAGTCGCGATATCAACTTGTGGTGAAAGACCAGTTGTAATTCCCAATGCCCTGTATTCAGTTGCAGCAATATGACCAAATTTTTTTACAAGAGTAGGATCAAATGTTGCAGCCAAACCCAATGAACCCGGCCACATAGAAATAGAGCCACCTGCACCGGCATTGAATTCAGCATTCGCAACGGTACCATGTCGCGGATCAGTGCTATTATTTGCAGGAATACCTAACCCAATTCCTTCCACCAATGACTGCACATTATTATTCCATTCAGCAGCTACATCTGCACTTTTAACAGAAGTGATAAGTACATGTCGCAAATTATCATTGGTCAGAAATTTTTTCTGTTGATCCGTGAGATCAGATGCTTTGGCACCACTTTGATCAAATGGCTTTCCATTGTATGTACCGGCAAAAGGCCCGCCCGGTGGATTGGGAATCGGTTGGTGCCTGCTGTATAACATCAATCCTGCAATTTGTTCGACTGACATTTTTGATGCAAGATCTTTTGCACGAACATCAGCAGGTAAACGCCAGTCTTCATATTTATCAAGGTTACCATTCTTATTCAGATCCTTGAATGCAAAGCCATCAATGATAATGAGCTTTACACCAGATGTCGTAGAATATCCCAGCGTCTGGCCACCTTTATTTGTTACCATGGAAACAGTTCCTTTTGTTTTTTCATTCCAGTTCTGTGCATGAATTGTTGTTGTCATCAATGAAGCTGAAATAAAAATGAGGGAAGAATATTTTTTCATTGCGATCGGTTTTATAATGAGATATTTTTTTTGACACCAGGCGGTGGCTTTTCATGGCATCGTCCCTTGCGTCGCACACTTCAACCTAAATGCATAGCTGAACAACGAACAGAAAGTATCCCGCTTGTGCGGGACGACGCAACAGAAGTTAATAGAGAAAAGGAAGCTTGGAACAAAAAGATATACTCAAAGAGATCCCTATCAACATTCTTATAAGAAAAGTAATTTAATAATTTTTCTTAGCGAGATAATCTCTGCTGATCTTTAAACTTTCAAACTTATCTATCTTACTTGTATCCTGTTCAACAAACCAATATTTTAGCCCGGCTTTTTTTCTTGCTGCAAAAATTCTGTCGAAATCAATAGTGCCATTGCCAACTTCTGTAATTGCTTTGGTTCCGGCTTCCATATCTTTTACATGCCACATGTGAAAGCGACCGGGATATTTGTCAAAATACTGAACGGGATCATAACCTGCTTTGGAGATCCAATACAGATCCATTTCCATTTTTACCAAATCAGGTGAAGTGTTTTTTATGAGAAAATCATACACTAATGTATCGTCGAGTTTTTCAAATTCAAAATCATGGTTGTGATAGGCGAATTGTATCCCTGCTGCTTTCGTTGCGGTGGCCGCCTTCTCAAACATTGCCGGTAAGGATTTATATATTTCAGGTGTCCTTTCATTTGGCATTAAATAGGCGCATACCATATATTCAGCACCAAGGGCATGTATATCTTCAATAGCCTTGTCCCATCCATCGGATAATGTTCCTTTACTTTTCGTAGCAATGCCGGTGGTGTGATGGGAGCTGAGCACTTTTATTCCTGTGTTTGCAAGGATGGTTTTGAATTCACTTACAGACTTTCCAAAAAAAGTTCCGTTATACCCATAGAGTTCGATGCTCTTATAACCCAAACCGGCAAGTTGTTCTAATGCGCCTTCCAGGTTTTTTGCAACAGCTTCGCGAATGGTATACAGTTGAACAGCTAATGATTTGCTGTCACCAAACCCAGTAAATAGCTTATTTGCATACAACGCTGCTGCACCCATTGACATATTTTGTATAAAATTCTTTCTTTTCATTGTATTAATTTTTATTTCTTTTTATGTAATAACATCCAGCTTAGATAATCAGGTTCGGCAAATGCTTTATTCCAGCTATCATGATTAACACCCGGATATTCAGAATATCTTACTTCTGCTTTTAATGATTTAAGTTTTTCTACCATCTCCTGTGAAAGTTTTACGTTCACCACTGCATCTGCTGCTCCATGAAAAACCCAGAAAGGAACCTTTGCTACTCTTTTATCATAATGATTCACATCACCACCGCCACAAATAGGTAATGCTGCTGCATACAATTCGGGATAGCGATATACTGATTCAAAAGTTCCCATACCGCCCATTGATAAACCGGATATATATATTCTTGATTTATCAACTCCTTCTTCTTTCGATATTTTTTTTACTAATTCATTGGCAGCAGCCAATGGCCAGTTTGGTTCGGCTGTATAATCAAATTCAATTGTAAAAGGAGTAGTTGTTCTGTCAATTTTTGTTACTGCCCAGAAAGATTCTTCAGGGCATTGAGGAAGTACAATGATCGCCGGAAAATTTTTCCTGTTCTCTTCTGTTATAAAAAGCTTAGAGCCCCAGGTCAGTTGTTTTTCATTATCGTTTCCTCTTTCACCAGCGCCATGCAAAAACAATAACAAGGGATATTTTTTTGTTTTGTCATAATTGGCAGGATAAAGAATTCGATAAGGCAATGTCTTTCCTTCAGCAAAAACAAATTCTTTTTTCTCATAAATATCTAATGCATGATCCACAACTTTTTTAGTTAGTAAACCTTGCACCCCAAGCCATTCATAGAAACGTTCTATCCAATTATCAGTAGGAAGGTTTTGTTTGCGCATACCAAAACCATGATTGCCTCTTGCATACATGTGTAGTTCTGCGTCATGTTTAGTGGAGAGCCATTTATTGTATAAGTCTATGCTATGTGGTGCAAGACCAAGACCATCATCTGTTGCAGTTACAATAAAAATTGGTGGAGCATCATTAGCCACTGAACCAATCATAGCGGAAGGGAAAAATGGATAGATCGGCGCTGCAAAATCCGGCCTGTTTTCTTTTGTATAACCAAACAATGTTGAAGATGCAACTGTGCCTCCTGCAGAAAATCCCATCATCCCAATTTTATTTGCTTCAATTTTATATTCAGCGGCATGTTTGCGAACCCATGCAATTGCATTTCTTCCATCAGCAATTACAAGGGGCATAACTTTACTCACATCATCCTCGAATTCTTTTTTACCCATTTTGGCTGCGAATTCTGCCGTAGGATCATTCGAAAGCACATGAAGTAACCTGTATTTTAAAACAAAACAGGTTACACCTTTTTGAACAAGCCATTTCGCTACATCCAGGCCTTCACTATTAATGGATAAAGCAAGAAATCCTCCGCCCGGCGCTATGATAACTGCTGTGCCGTTTGCTTTATCGGCTTCAGGTGCAAAAACTGTAAGTGTTGGTCTTGTTACATTGTAAACAACTTTTGTTTGCCAACTATTATTATCATTTTCTGCTTCATTCCAGTTCCAACTTTCGGAACCAGGTGGAGGGCCATCATACAACTGAATTACTTTTTGCTGTGCGGATAAAAATGCACTTACAAGTACAGTGAGTGCAATGTAAGCCAGAAGTTTTTTCATATGACAATAATTTAGACAGCTAAATTTATCAAACTTTCTAAACAAAACCCTTTGTATTTAAAGCCGGTTTATTTATGGCATTTTCAAAGTAAATAAAGGTCAGAAGAAAAACCTGCGTGAAAATTGATAATTATCAAAAATCATTATCGTGCAGACCTGATCCTGCTCAATGTTTCCAATGTTATTCCTAAGAATGAAGCAATGTAAGTTAGCGGCACCCGTTGTACTATTTGCGGTGTTGTTTGCAATAGCTTTTCATATCGTTGTTGCGCTGATTCAAACTGAATAGAATCCATCCTGATCTGCGAAAGGATCAATGAAGTGGTGACCATTTTTCTTAATAGCCTTTCTACATCGTGATATTTATCAGCGAGACTCATAAAATCATCATGATGGATTCCGTACACTTCCGAAGGCTCAATGGTTTGTATGATAAGATGACTTGGAGTACGTTGAAAAAAACTGGTGATCGAAAGAAAGAATTGCTGGTCCATGGCTATCCATTCGGTTATTTCCTTTCCATTTTTATAATAATAAATTCTTGCAACACCTTTTTCAATAAAATAAATATGATCGGAGACGGTATTTTCTTTTAACAGGAAAAAATCTTTAGTAGTAGACCAATCTTTCCATGCTGCGGAAAAAACATTCATACTTTCATCAGAAAGCGAAGAAATGGAAGTTATAGCTTTTTGTAAAGAATTCACTGGCTAAATATCGGTAAGATCATGATACAAAACTAAAAACGGATACCAATTGGCATCCGTTTTTTAAATTTCAAATTGTCAATTATTTTGGCATATCGAAGATCTTTGGATCGATCGCTTTATTTACTTCAAGCTTTTCCACCTTTTGCGCTAACTGGAACATTCCCATATCAATGTTTTTGGCATATGGATACATGATTCCAAAATCAGTTTTTTTATAATCAGAATAGGTAGTGGTAACATCTACTGCCTGTCCCATTACTTCACTCTTAATAATGCTTTTGTTAAGTAAATAAGTAGTAGCATCAATAAAATAATAAGTCTCATTGCCATCGCCGGTTACTTTTATTTTAAAGTTCCCGCCGTCCTTACCCATCAATTCGGCTTTATATCCTTTTGAAGCATAACCTACCAATGCACCACCCAGGTATATTTGTGGTTTACCTGATTTATACATAGCATCAGGAACTGCTTGTGCCTCGGCGCCTCCCGCCATTGGATTAATTGCCCAGGCACTTTTATCGGTAAAACATTGTACAATGCTTGTTCCGTTAAAATCTAATTCGCTTTTAAACCCTTTTCCTTCAATAAGGTATTCCTTCTGAGGAGCTGTGTTCCCCATTACATCCATTGTGTTTTCAGTATAAAGCGATTTTACCTGGCTAAGTTTTTCTTTTCCGCCGAGAGCATCGACGTGTTTGCTAATAACTTCATCAACTGTTTGTGCATTCAGTGATGATGTGGTGATCGCTGCTAACGCAAGCAAGAAGAATTTTATGCTTTTCATTTCAGATTTTTTTAGAGAACCCATTATCGGGGCGGTGAATTTACAGTTTCTTTTAAAATAAACTGAGATGAATTTTAAAAGCTTTTGGTTGCAGTATGCAGAAAATTTAAATTGTCGGCTACTTTAAATATACAACTATGGGAATGACTGTTTTCCGATAACTTTAAACCATGAAGCGAAAGAGTTTTATTCAATCTTCGATCGGTGTGCTAACAGCATCTTATTTACCGGCTTTGCCAAAAATTTCTATCGGTGAGGATGAAACCTTATTTGTGTCTCCTGCCTTTTTAAAAACCGGAGATGTTATTGGGATCACTGCGCCGGCTGGCTATATTACCAGTGATGAGATCAAATCAGCTGTTCAAAAAATGGAAGGTTGGGGTTATAAAATTAAGATCGGCGAAACCATCGATAAACGTGATTTTACTTTTGGAGGAACAGATGAGGAAAGAGCAAATGACTTGCAGCAAATGCTTGATGATCCTAAAATAAAAGCCATCATGTGTGCCAGGGGCGGATATGGCGTTGTTCGAATAATAGATAAATTGAACTGGGATAAATTTAAAATGAAACCTAAATGGATCATTGGCTTTAGTGACGTTACTGTTATCCATTCACATCTTAATAAAAATTTCGGTATTGCTTCCATTCATTCAAAAATGTGTAACAGTTTTCCCGATGACTGGAGTTTGGCCGAACCTATACAAATTGAGACCATCGAGTCAATTCAACTTGCATTGAGTGGCCAGAAAATGAAATATGCCGTCACGCCAAATCCACAAAACAAGTTGGGAACTGCTGACGGCGTTTTAATCGGCGGCAATTTAAAAATGCTGGAAACATTGGCGGGTACCAAATCAGATATAAATACGGTAGGAAAAATTTTATTTGTAGAAGATACCGGCGAATACATGTATAGTGTTGATCGAATGTTCTGGAATTTAAAACGTACAGGAAAATTATCCCAGTTAAAAGGATTGATCATTGGAGGATTTAAAATCAAAGTGGATGAAGATTCAGATGATTTTGGAAGAACACTTCAGGATGTTGTATTGGAAAAAGTAAAAGCCTACCATTATCCCGTTTGTTTTGATTTTCCTGTTGGTCATCAGAAAAATAATTATGCATTGAAATGTGGAGTAAAACACCGGTTAAGTATTTCTCCTGATAATGTGATTTTAAAAGAGATTTAATGGACAAATTGTTAAATAGTTAAATTGTTATTTGAACTTCAGTTTAGCGATTAAACAATTAAGCAATTTGATAATTCAACAATTTAACAATGATAAAAATTCCACCTTACTTACAAAAAGGAGATACGATAGGCTTAGTTTGTCCCGCCGGGTTCATGCCGGTAGAAAAAGTTTCAGAATGCATTCGTGTATTAAATGAAAATTGGGGCCTTACGACAAAAGTTGGTACCACGATCGGCCAGCAGTATCATTATTTTTCAGGAACTGATGAAGAAAGACTGGAAGA
>DASYQG010000554.1:0-3743 GCA_036005825.1 Chitinophagaceae bacterium
CACTACTCCTGATCTTTCTTCTTACAGTTTATTGAATGCTCCGGAAAAACTACAATTGGAACACGACGCAGGTTATTATAATAACAATCCTTCTTTATACCAAAGTCGTTTATACCAGGTAAACAAAGGGATCAATACTAATTGGCTTGATATACCCACAAAGACAGGAGTCGGCAGCAAACATTCTTTATCACTCGAAGGTGGTGATGATGATATAAATTATGGTTTGGATTTTTCCTATAATGATATAGAAGGTGTGATGAAAGGATCAAACAGGAGAAATGCAAATTTCGGCGGATATATAAGTACACGCATTAAGAATGTTGTTATCACTAATTATCTCAGTTACATAAAATCAAACGCCTCCAATTCAACTTATGGCAGCTTTAATGAATATGGCAGGCAAAATCCTTACTGGAATCCTTATGATTCAGTAACAGGTGAAATGTCCAGGGTACTAGAAGAATATACTTACCAGGGTAACACTGTGCGTTTTTATAACCCGGCATACAACGGTACTATTTCCACTACAGATGAAACAGCCTATTCACGACTGAGCAATTTAACCAACATCAACTGGATGATCGGTCATGGTTTCAGTTTGAATGGAAGGTTTGGGATCAATAAACAATCAGATGAACAGAATTTTTTCCTTCCGCCTTCACATACAGCTTTTGCTAATTATACTCCCAGTCAATTTTTCAAAAGAGGAAGCTATAATCAAACCACCAGTGAGTTTACAAGCATGGAAGGAACCGTAAATCTGCATTACAATAAAAAAACAGGTTTGCACCAGTTCTATGCATCAAGCGGTGTAACTGGTTTGGAAACAAGAAGTGAATCTACCGGCGTTGAGTTGGTTGGATTTACCACAGATAAATTATCTGACCTTGCGTTCGGTAATGCTTATTCCAATACACGTCCAACAACCGGTAAAATTGTAACACGTTTAGTATCGGGCTATGGAAACGTTGCATACAGCTATGATAACCGTTACCAGGTTGAAGCTTCCGTGAATGCAGATGCATCATCTCAGTTTGGTGAAAATAACAGGGTGGCGTCACATTGGTCTGCCGGTGCAAGCTGGAATCTTTACCAGGAAAAATTCTTCCATGAAAACAAGATCTTAAATCAATTGCGTGTCCGTGGCAGTGTTGGTACAGCAGGCAACCAGTATTTTCAATCATACCTTGGTAAAACTTATTATAATTATTATACTGACAGGCAGTATATACAGGGTGGGAGTAATTCAGGAACAAGAGGCATCGGGTTAGGCGCTTTCTTAACTGGCTTTGCCAATAAAGATCTCAAAGCTCCGGAAACACAGAAGCAAAATATTGGAATGGATGCCGTGTTATTACAAAACAGGTTATCATTCCGTGTAGATGCTTATAGAAATAAAACAAGTGACATCGTTTTACCGGTAATTTCTCCTTCATCAACAGGCTTTATAAATCTTACTTATTATGATAACCTTGGTGCAATTGAAAACAAAGGGATCGAGTTTGATTTGAATTACACCATAATCAAAAATGTAAAGAAAGGCATTATATGGAATATTCGTTTGAATGGAATTCATAATGAAGATCGCATCACTGCTACTTCTGATTACCTGGATCAAGTGAACAAAGCTAATGATGCAATGACTGTTGATCAGACAAGACCACAGCCACGTTATATAACTGGTAAATCTCTCACTGATATCTGGGCAGTTAAATCATTGGGCATTGACCCTGCTACTGGCAAAGAAAAATTCCTGAAGGCTGATGGCTCAGAGACTTTTACATGGGATGCAGCCGATAAAGTTTCTGCCGGTGATATGTCGCCTGACTGGCTGGGTTCTTTTGGAACAAGTGTATCAGTTAAAAATATCACCGCCGGCATTTATTTCAATTACCAGTACGGTGCAAAATATTATAATCAAACATTGGCCGACAGACTGGAGAATGCTGATCTCACCTATAATTTAGACAAAAGAGTTAGAGATAGCCGCTGGGAACAACCTGGTGACAATGCCCTATACAAGCAACTAACATTAAATGGTATGACCACATCGCCAACTTATGCCACTACCCGTTTTGTTGAAAGCAATGATTTCATAAACTGTTCTGCGATCTCATTGGATTATGCAATACCGCAAAGCATTACTGAAAAGATCAAAGCTAAAAACGCAAAGCTTGGTTTTGTTGCCAACAATGTTTTCAGTTCAGGAGGTGTTAGAGCTGAAAAAGGAATTTATTACCCGTTTCATCGTATGTATTCATTTTCTATTACAGCAAGTTTTTAATGTTTTAAAAGTATTGATATGTATAATAGAGGTTTCAAAATTTATTTCCTGGCTGCTGCACTGATCATAGTGTCTTTGACCGGCTGCAAGAAGTGGCTGGACACAGATCCTCCTTTACAGGTTGATGAGAATACTGTTCTCTCAACTGAACAGGGATTCAAAGAAGTATTGAACGGCGTCTATCTGCAAATGGGAAATAAAAGTGTGTATGGAAGAGATATGACTTTCGGTCTAATGTCTGTGCTCGGCAGAAGTTATGACACTACCATATCGCCTGCAATTGCTAATTTATATTACCAGGGTGCCCGGTACAATTTCCAGGATCCGGAATTGAAAGCAACTTTTAAAAATATCTGGGAGAGTTCTTATACCGGTATCGCCAATCTGAACAACATTCTTGACAATGTAGAAAGCAGACAAAATGTTTTTACAGGAAATAATTACAATACAATTAAAGGTGAAGCTTTAGCATTACGGGCATTTCTGCATTTTGATTTGTTACGGATGTTTGCTCCATCTCCTGCCGCTGCAGGTTTAAATGCATCTGCCATTCCTTATGTTAGCAAAATAAGTCCTTATGCGGTACCAGTTTCAACTACTGGTGCCGTCCTTGACTCATGTATCGCTGATCTGAAAACCGCTGAGTCATTACTTAGCCAAACAGATATGACCACTTCACGTTTAACTTATTGGGGCGTGAAAGGTTTACTGGCCCGCATCTATCTTTATAAAGGAGATCTAACAAATGCACAGACTTATGCTTTATCGGTGATCAACAGTAATAAATTTCCGCTGATCACTGCAGTTAACAGTGACTGGATGATCACAAAAGAACATTTATTCTCGCTGTACAGCAGCTTCAACATATCATTGGAGTATTATAAATCGGTATTGAATACAAATCCTCCGCTGGGATTTACCACTCAAAACCAAACAGCATTGTATGTAACAGGTGGTGGTGCAACAAGTGATTTTCGCCGTGCATTTGTTGACCCGGCAACAGGAGTAGCTCTTGGCAATACTATTTCACCAAGAAAATGTTATGCAAATACTACCAATTTGGCCAATGTACTTCCGATGATCAGGGTTACAGAAATGTACTATATAGCAGCCGAGTGTGCCACTGCTGCGCTTGATTCACTAAAGGCAACTGATCTGCTCGATTCAGTAAGGGTGCATCGCGGTTTAGCTAAGTATACACTGGCTGCATTAAAAACGGACAGCCTCAATATTGAAATAAGAAAGGAATACCAGAAGGAATTCCTCAGCGAAGGACAAATGTTTTATTTCTATAAAAGAAAAAATCTGCCATTCACTTCATTGCCTTTTACCAAAGTTCCGGTGGTGGCGGATGCATCTTATGTTTTTATAAAACCAGAATAGAAATAAACTGTTTGAGAACAATAAATGACTGAATAAAAGAGAGCCATTATTATGAATTACTTCAAAAATAAAT
>DASYQG010000555.1:0-5163 GCA_036005825.1 Chitinophagaceae bacterium
CTCAAATTTACGAAAAGTTGTTTATGCAACCTTATAGACCAAAGTTAAAGTATTTGCTATATCCCCTACAAATTGGGTTCTTATCTTCGCAGCGTTTCTATGTATAAAATTTTACGTTCCATATTATTCCTTTTCCCGGCAGAATGGGTGCATTATTTTTCAATGGGCTGTCTTAGAGTTTTTTGCAGTATTGATTTTTTGAGAAAACTGCTTGCTTCAGGCTTCTCACCTACCGCAAATGAAAACCTGCAATCTGAGATATACAACCTGCAATTTAAAAACCCTGTTGGCTTAGGCGCCGGTTTTGATAAGAACGCAAAATATCTAAGAGAACTTGGAGCGCTTGGTTTTGGTTTTATTGAAATAGGAACCGTAACCCCATTACCACAAGCAGGCAATGATAAACCAAGACTTTTTCGTTTACCAAAAGATAAAGCATTGATCAACCGGATGGGATTTAATAATGATGGAGTGAAAGTAATTGCGGAAAGACTTCGTCAATGGCAGGCAACAGTCGATAGTCAACAACCCACAGTCAACAGCCAACGGCTCATTATTGGTGGAAACATTGGAAAGAATAAGATAACTGCAAATGAAGATGCGTGGAAGGATTATGAAATTTGTTTTAAAGAGCTGCATCACTACGTTGATTATTTTGTTGTGAATGTAAGCTCACCAAATACACCAGGCCTAAGGGAATTACAGGAAAAAGAATCATTGCGAAAAATTCTCAGGCATTTACAAATGATAAATAATGGTAAAGCAGTTGCAAAACCGATCTTATTAAAAATAGCCCCTGATCTTACAGTAGAACAATTGGATGATGTAATTGATCTTGCATTGGAAATAAAATTGGATGGCCTTGTTGCCACCAACACCACCATAGATCGTGAAGGCCTGGAATATGATCTAAAGATCGGAACACTGGAAAACGGGGGATTAAGTGGAAAACCTTTGCAAAAAAGATCAACAGAGATCGTAAAATATATTTTTGAAAAAACAAAAGGCGAAATCCCCATCATTGCAAGTGGTGGAATTTTTACCGGTACAGATGCAAAAGAAAAATTTAATGCCGGCGCATCACTCGTACAGGTTTGGACCGGTTTTATTTATGAAGGACCTGCAATCGTCAAACATATTTGTAAACACCTTTCAGAAATTAATAATTGATGATTATTAATTAATAATTCAAAACATGGAACATCTTTTTACATCAGAAAGCATCATAAGTTTTTTAATACTCACGATTCTTGAAGTTGTTTTGGGTATCGATAATGTGATCTTTGTGAGCATCATCCTGAACAGACTCAATGACAAAAAAGAGCAACAAAGAGCTCGCCGAATCTGGATGATCACTGGCATTATTTCAAGAAGTTTATTGTTGATGGGATTGGGCTGGTTATTAGCACAGCGTGGAAGATTTATCATTCCAGAAGGTTGGTTTGGAAAAGGTTTTGATATTGCAAGTATTGTCATGTTAGGAGGTGGGTTGTTTCTCATTTATAAATCAGTAAAAGAGATACATGACAAGCTGGAAGGAGAAGATCCAAATGTTGAATCACAAAAACAAAGTGGTATTTCTTTGCCGCAAGCGATCGTACAAATAATGATCATAGATGCTGTTTTTTCTTTTGACAGTGTAATCACCGCCGGCGGTACTGCAAAGCATGTGGAGATCATGATCGCCGCAGTGATCGTTGCAATGGTTGTAATGTTCTTATTTAGCCCCGCTATTTCTTCTTTCGTTCATAAACATCCCACTATAAAAATGCTGGCTCTTTCTTTTTTGGTGATGATCGGGTTAAGTCTCGTCATTGAAGGATGGGACCATGAGCAAGCAGAAAAACTTCACTTGAAAAATTATATTTATTTCGGAATGGCTTTTTCATTCGGCGTGGAAATGCTGAATATGACGATGAGAAGACGTGCGGTAAAGAAACGAAGTCGTGTGGTTGAATTGAATGAGCCTGTATGGAGAGCTGAAGAAAGAAATGAATCAGACCTGGCAAAGTAAAACAGCAGCAGCTACACCAGCAGTTTCAGTTCTTAATCTGGTTTCACCTAATGATACCGGTATAAAATTGGTTTGCAAAGCAAGTTCGATTTCCTGTTTTGTAAAATCACCTTCAGGGCCGATAAGGATCGTTGAATGGTTGAAAGATTGAAAGGTTGAAAGGTTTTGCTTTTCTGCTGGTTCCTCACAATGAGCAATAAATTTTATTAAACCATTATGATCCGTTATAGACTTTATATACTCTATATACTTAACCGGTTCATGTAACTCTGGCAACCAACATTGCTGTGATTGTAACATAGCGCTGATACAAATTCCTTTCATTCGATCATAACGGAATTTTTGCTTCTCTGTTCTTTCACAGATCAGCGGAATAATTTCTGAAATGCCAATCTCAGTTGCTTTTTCTAAAAACCATTCAAAGCGATTGGTATTTTTTAATAATGAAATCGCAATGGCAATTTTTCGTGAAGTGTGAGACGTGAATCGTGAGTCAATTACTTTTACGGTGCAATGCCTTTTATGATCATCTATAATTTCGGCAGTAATTAAATTTCCTTTTCCATCTGTAAGGTTCAGCCTCTCTTCTTCTTTCATTCTTAATACCTGCACCACATGTCGTGATGTGTCTTCATCTAACACAATTTCGTTCTGTGAAGAATTATAATCAACTATATAAAAAAAAGGCAATGCCATTGGCTAAAATAAAAAGTCCGGAGAACTTTCCGGACAAATCTAAAATCTTAAATCTGCAATCTAAAATCAGAATGGCGTTTCCTCTTCATCACTAAACGGCAGATCATTCATTTTACTTCCTGTTTGTATAAACAACTTGGCATCTCCTCCACCCGCTGCATCATCTGGCACCGGTTTCCAGCTTCCTGCCGGCAAACCAAGTCCGGCCATACCGCTCCCATCGTCTTCTACAAACTTTTGTATATGTAAAAGTGCTTTCAATTTAATTGTATCCAATGCACCATTTCTATGCTTTGCAATTCTTATGTGAGTTTCACCTTTATTACTTTCCCCCATTTCATTTGCAGTAATATCATAATACTCGGGACGATAAAGGAACATAACCATATCGGCATCTTGTTCGATCGCTCCGGATTCACGCAGATCACTCAGTTGGGGGATCTTTGCCCCTTCTTTTCTTTTTTCTACTTCACGACTTAATTGCGATAACGCAACAATCGGAATATTCAATTCTTTTGCAAGAGCCTTTAAGTTTCTTGAAATATTACTGATCTCCTGTTCGCGATTAGAATTCCTGTTATCACTTGTTCCACTCATTAATTGCAGATAATCGATCAGCACCAATCCAATATTGTGTTTATTTTTTAAACGACGACATTTTGCTCTTAATTCAAAAATGTTCAATGCCGGCGTATCATCAATAAAGATCGGTGCTTTTGCCAATCGCTGAATACCGCGGGCATAGAGTTGTTTCATTTCATGCTCTTCCAATTTACCGCGGGCAATTTTCTCCAGCCATATCTCGCTTTCAGCAGCAAGAATACGTTGCACTAATTGACCAGCACTCATTTCCAATGAAAAGAAAGCGATCGGTGTGGGTTTGCTTGCATGCAATGCTGCATTTCTTGCCAGGTTCAATGCAAATGCGGTTTTACCAACTGAAGGTCTTGCAGCAAGTATTATAAGATCTGTGTTTTGCCAGCCATATGTAATTCTGTCAAGAGAGGCATAACCACTTGGTACACCGGAAACATCTTCATTCTTATGACGAAGATCTTCAATACGCTGAATGGTTTTTACCAAAACAGAATCGATCGTATCAAAGTTTTTACGCAGGTGATTGCTTGTGATCTCAAACAATTTGCTTTCAGCATCATCCAACAGATCGAATACATCTGTCGAATCTTCATAGGCATCACCAATAATTTCTCCGCTTACACGTATTAGTTCTCTTTGAATAAATTTTTGCAGAATAATTCTTGCATGTGTTTCAATATGCGCAGATGAAACAACTGCGTTGGTAAGTTTAGTTACATAGTATGGCCCGCCCACCATATCCAGTTCTTCACGGGTTTTCAATTCTTCCGAAACAGTAAGTATATCGATGGGCTTATTCTTTTGTGCCAGGCCCTGCATAGCACGATAGATACGCTGGTGAGCATCTACATAAAAACATTCCGGCTTTAAAATTTCGATAACAACATCAAATGCATTTTTTTCAAGCATTATTGCACCGAGAACTGCTTCTTCAAGATCTTTCGCTTGTGGTGGTATTTTACCATAAACCAGGCTGCTTAGGTCGGATGATGTTTTTCTTCTTTGCTTGCGATCCTTGTTGAGATTAGTAAGTTCCATCGTTGAATTAGGGCGATAAAAATTTAAACCATTGATTTCACACCAATGACTTTTGGGTTAGTTTTTCCAGCCTTATTTCACTGAATTAGTTGGTTTGGTTCGAAACGTTATCCCTCAGTCAGACGGCGAATATAAAAGCCAAATGCAGACAAAAAAAACTTTTCTTTCCTAACGAAAACTTCACAAGCTTTTCCACATCGATTTTTATAAACACCATCTGTAATTTAGAAAAAATATTTTGGCATTTACATAAAAATTATACCCAATCGTGTAAAAATTTCTTCTGACTTCAATCAATTATCTTTGTCCGCACCAGAAATGAAATTGAATACATGACTATCTCTTATAAATGGCTGAGTGAATATTTACCAGTGACGGTCGAACCAGAAAGATTGGCCCGCATTCTCACTTCTATCGGTTTGGAAGTTGAAAGTTTTGAAAAATATGAAGAGGTAAAAGGCGGGCTGAAAGGACTCGTAATTGGGGAAGTTCTTTCTACCGAAAAACATCCAAATGCAGACAAGCTCACGCTTACAAAAGTTAGTGTAGGAAACGGCGAGCCTTTGCAAATTGTTTGTGGAGCGCCAAATGTTGAGGCTGGTCAAAAAGTTATCGTTGCAAAAGTGGGAACAACAATTTATCCAATAAATAATGAGCCCCTAACAATGAAAGTGGCAAAGATCAGGAATGTGGAAAGCTATGGAATGATCTGCGCTGAAGATGAAGTTGGTTTAGGTACTTCACATGCGGGCATTCTTGTTTTGAAAGAAGATGCAAAAGTTGGTTTGGATGCTGCAGAATATTTTCAACCTTATGAA
>DASYQG010000556.1:0-10958 GCA_036005825.1 Chitinophagaceae bacterium
GAAGAATTCATTGGGCCAAAGAGACGCCTTGAGCTATGAAACCGGTTTCCAGAAGGCGGGATTTATCGGCAGAATGCTTGAATACAATTTGCCGGCAGATTATGTTGATCAGCAGAATAAGATCTTAGCAAATATGACAAAGGAAGAAATTGATGCGTTAGCTAAAAAATGGATCAACACTTCTAAAATGAATATTCTGCTTGTAGGTGATAAAGCAAAAACAATTGACGGCGTGAAAAAACTCGGCTACGAAGTGGTGGAGCTTGATACTGATGGAAAGGTAAAAGGAGTCAAGGCGTTCTAATTTATTCATTGTTTAATAGAAAAAGCGATGTCTGTTGACATCGCTTTTTTATTGTTGAATTTCGTTATAAATTACTTTTTTCTTATCTCCAATAACTTCAAATGTTTGATACTTAAAAAAATGAGGTTTATGATAATTCATTGTGTCAATCTCTATTTTTTTTGGTATCTCATAGGTTAAGGAAAAATAATAGTCTGGCAGGAGCCCATCAAAGTCATAAGAATATCCAATGTTTTCTGCCTCTCCGGGTATTTGAGGAAACGGAACCGTTTTTGCAATTGCTTTATACTCTTCGATAGTAAGGCTATCTGCTTTGGTTCCATTAAGTCTGCCTGTTTTTTTGATTTTATCTGCTACCCTGGCCCTGAATTCTCCATCGATAATTCTATTCCGTATGATCCTTGAGGAATAATCAATATATAAATAAGAAGAAATGAGAAATGTCAATAGTGAAGCAATTTTTATTTTCGAGGTTATTGATATTATGTTTTTTTTTCTGAAATAATTTATAAGAACCCGCATGCTGATCAATGAAACCAAACTAAAACCAAGGATCTTTAAAAACTCTATTGGTAGTATCAAAAAATTATATGTTATCTGAAGCTTATCAGTCCACAAAAGAAGCATGGCTGTTAAGATTGACACGTTAACAGCTGCAATAATTAAATACTTAAGTGATCTTTTTATCATTCAATCCAGCATATGCATTTTTATAAATGAAGAACAATTTACTGATGCCTGATTCTACACACCATCCCCATCCAGCAAATTACCCAACCCTCCAAGTATGCTGCCTTCCTCTTTGCGTTTGTAAGTACCGTAAGCTATGATACGGCTTGCAAGACGGCTGATAGGCAATGATTGTACCCATACTTTTCCCGGCCCACGGAGTGTGGCAAAGAATAATCCTTCGCCACCAAACAAAGTATTTTTTATCCCCCCGATAAACTGGATATCGTAATGACAGCTCGGAGTAAATGCAACGATACAACCTGTATCTATTTTCAAAAGCTCGCCGGGTTGCAGCTCGCTTTCCAATACATATCCGCCTGCATGTACAAAAGCAAGACCATCGCCTTCCAGTTTTTGCATAATGAATCCTTCGCCGCCAAATAAACCTGTGCCGAGCTTTTTCTGAAATTCTACACCAATGGCAACTCCTTTTGCAGCGCAGAGAAATGCATCTTTCTGGCAGATCATTTTTCCGCCAAGCTGCTGAAGATCCATTGCAATAATTTTTCCGGGATAGGGTGAAGCGAACAATACTTTTTTCTTTCCCAGTCCCATATTGGTGAATGCAGTCATAAAAAGACTTTCGCCGGTAAGCACTCTTTTACCTGCACTCATTAGCTTGCCCAAAAATCCTTTCTCCTGTCCTCTTCCATCGCCAAAAATTGTTTCCATTTGGATTCCTTCGTCCATCATCATAAAGGCGCCGGCTTCTGCAACTGCAGTTTCGTTAGGATCGAGTTCTATTTCCACGCATTGCATTTCTTCGCCTCGAATGACATAATCTATTTCATGGTTGGTTCTCGTAGCAGTATTCATTTTTCAAAAAATTTTTTATCAAAGTTAAGCGTACCGAAATACTGCCTTCCTAATAAAATTATAAATGAGCCCTTGCTGATCACTTGTTTTTCAAATAATTTAATCCGCATCTCAAATTCACATAATAATTATAACTTAGCCATCTGCTTGCTATGAACAGATCCGAAGACCTTTCTAACCTCAGTGGCAGAATTGCCAATGATGATCAGCTTGCTTATCGTCAACTCTTCATTTTATTTTACAATAAATTGTCCCGTTTTGTTATGGGCTTTACCAAAAGCAAAGAGTTAACCGAAGAGATCGTTTCAGATGTGTTTATTAATATATGGCGCCGCAGAAAAAACATTGAAGAAATAAAGAACCTGAAACTTTACCTCTATGTTTCGGCAAAAAATATCACGTTCAATTATCTTAAAAAGCTCCACCGTGAAAGCCTCACTGATCTTGATTCTGTAGAAATAGAGCCGGAAGATCCTTTTGCCGATCCTGGCGCTGCCCTTATAACAAGGGAAATGAATTTGAAACTAAAGTCCGCTATTAATGACCTCCCGCCCCGCTGTAAACTGATCTTTACTTTGATAAAAGAAGACGAGCTGACCTATAAGCAAACTGCAAACCTTCTTGATATTTCTGTAAGTACAGTTGAAAATCAGCTTTCTATCGCTCTCAAAAAGATCAGCAGCGCTATTCAGTATACCTTCAGACATAACTAAAAAGATATTTTAAATTCTTTTGGGGGAATAGTTGGCAAAATTTGTCCTTAGAGTAATGCTTGACCAAAACAGCTCATCTCAAAACCAATTTTGGGGACTTCTTTCAAAAAAGCTTTCTAAAGAGGCGAACGCTGAAGAACTTCAGCAACTTCAAACTATTTTATTAAATAATCCTGATCTGCATACCCAGGCAGACATGCTTACAGAAATGTGGCAACAAGGTTTAATAAATAAGAGTATTGGAAGCGAAGCTGTTTATATGCGGCATATAATGAAACACAAGGATGAATTTTTTGTGGAAGAGAATTCTGCAGAAATTAATAGTGACGACATTTATGAAGCCAATCCCGGTTTTTCCCATACTCTCTTCTCTAAAAAGAAATTTATTATTCTGTCATTTCTTGCTTTCATAATTCTTACAACCGGTGTCGTTTATTTATTTACGCAAAAAAGAGACGATAAACTTCCTGCTGAAGCGGGAATAAGTTCCATAGTAACAAAAAACGGAAACCGTTCAAAAGTTGTATTGCCTGATGGCTCACAAGTTTGGTTAAATGCAGGTTCAAACCTTGATTATAATAATTCAACTTTTAATAAAGAGTTGCGTGAAGTTTCATTGAATGGCGAAGCATATTTTGATGTAACTAAAAATCCGGACAAACCGTTTATCATCCATACAAAAAAGATGGATATAAAAGTACTGGGAACTGTATTTAATGTACGATCTTACAGTAATGAAAAAATTGCAGAAGCGGCTTTAATAAAAGGCTCTATAGAAGTAACACTTAAAGACAGGAAGGATCAAAAAATAATTTTAAAGCCAAATGAAAAAATAAGCATCTCTAATGAAGAGTCAAAAACTGAAAAGAAGCCGGAAAAAATAACATCGGTGAAGGCGGACCCGGTTCGCATTCCGCAATTCGAAGTAAATGATCTGAAACCAAACCCCACCTATAATATTATTGGCGAAATAGCTTGGACGCAGAACAAACTATACTTTGAAGATGAGACCCTTGAAGATATCGCGTTAAGAATGGAAAGATGGTTCGGTAAAAAAGTGACGATCGCAAACGAATCTTTAAAAATTGTTCACTACACCGGGAATTTTGAAAATGAAACTATGGAAGAAGTTTTGTCATACCTGAAATTGTCAAAGTCATTCAATTTCAGAATTGGCAATGACAATGTAGTGATCTATTAAATAAAAACGGGAAATGTATGCAGCACTTCCCGTTGTAAATAGAGTCAATATAAATATGCTTTACTGTTCGAATATTTATTGATTAACCCTAAAATCGAAATTATGCCAAAACGGGAAAATGTTGCCTGCTTTTTGAAAAAGCCCTTAGAAAGGGAAAAAATCCTGCGGATTATGAGAGTAACCACCTTATTAATGCTGGTTCTATGCCTTCACCTAACAATGTTTGCAAATGGCCAGGAAAAGATTACCGTTGTTGCAAAAAACACGGTATGGTCAAAAGCTTTATCAGCTATAGAAAAAGCATCCAATTATCGCTTTGTTTACAGCTCTGATATTGCCCCGGTAAATAAAAAAATTGACCTGGTAGTTCGGGATGCCGATCTGCCTGAAGTAATGGACAAACTATTATCAAGCACAAGCCTTTCGTATAAAGTAATGCCTGATAACCTGGTCGTGCTTTTCCCAAAAGTTGAATTTGCTCCTGAGATCACGGTCAAAGGTCGGATAACTGATGAAAATGGGAGTCCGCTTGCTGGTGCAAGTGTACGAGTAAAAGGTTCCAACACAGGTGTTTCAGCTAACAGCAATGGAGAGTTTTCAATTACTGTTCCCGATAATGCAGTACTTATATTTTCTTATGTAGGATATGATGAAAAACAAATATCAGTAAGCGGTCAAAGCACAATTAATGTCACTTTGAACACCTCTGTAAAAGTACAGGACCAGGTAGTGGTGATCGGTTATGGTACAGCAGCGAAAAGAGACCTGACTGGTTCTATTGTAAAAATTTCAGGTAAAGAAGTAGCAGACAGACCGAATACTAACCCGATCTCTTCATTACAAGGTAAAGTAGCGGGTTTATCTATAGTGAATAGCGGTACCCCAGGACAAGCTCCTGATATTCGCATTCGTGGTACGATAAGTATCGGGTCTGTTACTCCGCTTTATGTAGTTGATGGAGTATTTAATGATAATATTGATTATATCAACCCGAATGATATTGAGTCAATCGAAATTTTAAAAGACCCTTCTTCACTTGCCATTTTTGGTGTAAGAGGTGCTGCCGGTGTGATCGCAATAACAACAAAAAAAGCGAAAACAGGTCAGATAACAATCAATCTTAATTCATCTTATGGTTTCAAAAAATTGGTTGATAAAATAGAATTGGCTGACGCAGACCAGTTCAAAACATTGTTTGAGGAAGAAAAAGCTAATCTGAATACACCAATTCCTCCGTTTGATTATACACCCTGGACTGCTAATACAGACTGGATCGATGCGGTGACAAGAACCGCTAATTTCAGTGCTACTAACCTGAGCGTTTCAGGCAGTTCCGAGAGAAATAAATTTACAATGGGAGTTGGTTATACATTTGATGAAGGAATAATCAAGCACGAAAGGCTTGAAAAAATCCTTTTCTCATTGAATGATGAATTTAGAATCAGCAAAGGAATAAAGGTTGGATTCAATTTTAATGGGGTAAGACAAGACAACCCATATTTTAATGCAAGATATATGTTGGACGAAGCCCGGAAGGTTATTCCTATTGTTCCATCAGGCACCAAAACCGTTTATACAAAAAATCCGTATGGATTGGATAGCATGAATCAAAATCTTTATTATGAACTTCCCTCCATTCAAAATTCAGGCGTTGTAAATCCGCTGATCGAATTGGAAAATCAATGGGATAAAACAAAAAGTATAGAATACCGGATGGTGTCAAGTGTATTTGCTGAAATAGTTTTCTTAAAAGACTTCAATTTTAGAACAACGTTGTATGGCGACATGAGTAATGTGAATACAAGAAAATACACTCCGCTTTATAATTCTTATGATGTGGTTACTAACTCTGTATTTTTAGTAAGTCCTTCCACCAAAGTAAATGAAGACGATAATACTTATAAAAAATTCCAACAGGATTATATCCTTACTTATAAAAAGAAATTTGGTGGAAGCCATAATATAACTGCAAGTGCTGGTTTCACCACTTATTACTTTGGTAATTTCAACAGGTCTGGTTCTGTAAACCAAAGTTCGACCGGTTCAGCGATCCCTGATGATGAAAGATTTTGGTATATCAGTAACGGATTTGGTGATCCGCAATCGCAACGTGCATCGTCATCTCAATCAGAGAACAGTACAGCTTCCGGCCTGGTAAGGGTGCTTTATAATTACCAGGGAAAATATTATTTGAACGGCTCTTTCAGAAGAGATGGTTCATCGCAGATCTCACCTGCTAACCGCTGGCAAAATTTCTGGGCTGTGGGTGGTGCATGGGAAATGACAAGGGAGAATTTCATGAGCAGTCAGAAACTTTTTGATTTTATAAAAATAAAAGCGTCAATAGGTGTACTGGGAAATCAGAACACATATGGCTATCCTTATCCCTTTTATCCTGGTTTAAGGACAGGTTCTGCCGCTGTGTTTGGAAACAATATATACAATGCATATTCACAAGCGTATTTGCCTGACCCAAATCTGAAATGGGAAAGCGTACATGCTAAAGAGATAGGCTTTGAATTATCAGCATTTACAAATCGTTTGCATGTTGATGCCGCCTATTATGATAAAGTAACAAAAGACCTGATGACCTATATTCCAGGCATTAACGGCGCATCAGACGGCTTAACCAATATCGGAAGTATCAAAAACAATGGCGTTGAATTATCTGCAAGTTGGATTCAGAAGTTCAGTAAAGACTTATCGGTAACTGTAAGTGGCAACTTTACAACTTATCACAATGAAGTACTTGAACTTGCCACAAAGGACTTTGCAATTGTCAGTGGTTATAACAGAACCGTTGTCGGTCAACCGATCGGTTCTTTTTACGGATATATTGTTGAAGGAATTTATCAATCTTATTCAGATAAATTAGGCTCTCCAGTAAATACTGAGTTTTCTTATGGCCCGGGAGATTTGAAATACAAGGATGTTAATGGTGATGGAAAAATAAACACCGCCGACAGGACATTTATCGGGAACCCAACTCCTGATTTTGCATATGGCGGAACAATAAGTGTCAATTTCAAAGGATTTGACCTTGGCATGGATGTAGGTGGCGTTTATGGAAATGAAATTTACAGGAACTGGGGTGGAACTGAATCACCTTTCCAACGGGTGAATTATGCAGCTTTCAAAATAAACAGGTGGCATGGAGAAGGTACTTCAAACTGGGATCCTATTTTAGGACAGGATCACAGGATCAATTATGAATCTTCTACATATGGTATTGAAGATGGAAGCTATTTCAGAATAAGGAACCTGCAGTTGGGATACAATTTCAATCCATCATCACTAATGAAATATCATGTAAAAAATCTTCGCCTGTTTGCGAACGTACAAAACCTGAAAACATGGAAAAACAATTCAGGATATACGCCTGAATTTGGCGGAAGTGCAATTTCATTTGGTGTTGATAATGCCGGTGGAGCACTTCCAATGGTAACAACCTTTGGCATTAATGTTTCGTTTTAATTAAATAAAAAATAAACATAAACATAATAGATATGAAAAAGAGTAAAAGAATTTTATGCATTATTCTTCTTCTGGCAGTGCCTGTTTTGTTTATGGTAAGCGGTTGTGAAAAATTTCTTGACCGCAAACCATTGACTGCTACCCTGGATGATTTAAACCAGGGCGGAATAGAAGGCCAAGTGTTTGGAATATATAGTGCGGTAAAAGATTATGATATTGGCCAGGTATTCGGTGGCATTCCATGGCAGGGAATGCATAATTTCCGCTCAGATGATTCTCAAAAAGGTAGCGAACCCTCAGATGGCGCAGAATGGGTTGCCCCATTTGATAATTTTCAGTACGTAAAAGATCTCTGGGCTTCCAATTTTTACTGGGATGCACATTACTCTTTAATACATTTGACCAATACTGCGTTACAGACTGCAGATTCATTAAAGCTTGTTGATGTTAATTCAGAAGTAAATATTGCTGAAGCTCGTTTCTTCAGAGCATTCTCTTATTTTGATATGGTAAGAACATTCGGGGATGTACCAAAAATTGATTTTAGAATTTATAACGCTGCACAAGCTAATATTGCAAAATCTACAGCCGCTCAAATATATGCTTTGATCGATGGAGACTTGCAATATGCTGCAGCACATTTACCTTTAGTTTGGGGTTCTAAATATCCGGGCCGTTTGACAAGTGGTGCAGCCAAAGCTTTATGGGCTAAAACCTATTTATTCAGAGGAAATTTCGCTTCAGCGCTATCCCTTTGCCAGCAGGTAATTAATTCGGGTCAGTATTCTTTATTTTCCAGCTACTTTGGCATCTTTAAAGATGCAGGTGAAAATTGCAGTGAATCAATTCTTGAATGGCAAAATTATATGGGACCAAACAGAACTGATGATCATGGCTCATGGTATGCAACCTGCCAGGGTGTTCGCGGATCCAATGCAAGTGGCTGGAATCTTGGTTGGGGTTGGAATACACCAACAGATGCTTTTGTCAATTCATTCGAACCCGGTGATAAACGTCTTCCTTCTACAGTTCTTTTTTCAGGACAGTCCGATGACCCTTCAACTGGTGGATATGGTGCAACTCTTCCTGCATCTCCCGCTGTACTTCCTCAAAAATATTGGAATAAAAAAGTATATGCTGATCCAGCAGTAAGACAATCTACCGGATGGTTAGATGGAGCTTATTGGATAAATCAACGAGTAATACGTTATGCTGATGTATTATTGATGGCTGCAGAAAGTCTGAATGAAACTGGTAGTGGCACTCAGGCTGCAGCTTTAGTAAACCAGGTACGTACAAGAGTGGGACTCGCAAATATTACATACGTAGATCAACCAACAATGCGCACAGCAATTAAAAAAGAAAGAAGAGCTGAATTGGGATTAGAAGGTGAAAGATTTTTTGATTTGGTAAGATGGGGTGATGCAGTAACGGTGCTCGGTCCATTAGGCTATCAGAACAGGTGCAGATTTTATCCAATTCCGCAACCGGCAATTGACAGATCAAATAATGTGTTAGTACAGAATCCTGAATGGTAATATTTATTGATGAGCCGGCATGGCTGATCAATTTTGTTAAATACAAAATATAAAAAAATGAAAAATAAGATCCACTTCTGCTTAGTATTAACAGCTTTGATATTAGTAGTAAGTAGTTGTTCAAAAAAGGACCGTCCGAGTCTTGCCGAATATCCAAAGGATGCCGACCCACATTTCCCGTTGTATCCGGGTGGTCCATTAAAATTTTATTCGGCATTCAATGGAACTACTACAGATAAATTAATGAACGCAGTGGATAGCGTTAGGGCCAATTTTCCTACAAATAATCCATTGGCTTCTGCCACCGGTATCAGCGGAATGAGTATAAAGGGTGATGGAGCAAAAGCAATAAAATACCCGTCTGCAAATGATTTTAATTTATCAACGAGTTGCACAATAGCTATGTGGGTGAACAATACGGTGAATGCAAATACGGAGCTTTTATTTTCTTTGGTAAGTAAAGATTACTGGCATGAAAGTTCTGCGTTTTTGCTGTTAGAGCATGCCACACCTACTAAATGTCAACTGAAGTTTGCATTAGAGGATCATTGGGTAGAGTATATCGATAATTTTAATAAGCCATTATTTGATGGCAACTGGCATCATCTTGCATTTACTTATGATGAAACCTCCTCTACAGTAAAAGTATATTTTGACGGTGCTGAAGTTGCTCTGCCACCAGGTGCTGCCGGAAATTTTGCAGGTCTTGGCAAGCTTAATTTAAAAACTTCAACCAATTTAGTTGTGGGCGGATGGAATAAACATGCCGATATAAGCGGTCCTACAGATGCATGGATCAGCGCCTTTACTGGTAAAATGGACCAGTTCCGCTTGTATGGCAAAGTTTTATCAGCCTCTGAGGTTTTAGCACTTTACAATAGCAAATTATAAGGGCTTCTTTTCGATTCGAGCTTTACATAAGCAAGCAGTAAGGGCTGGATTTATTTCAGCCCTTTTTAATCTGTAGTCATTAAATGATCACGCAAATGATTGGGAAAAAAAATAGCTTTAGAATCATCTTAATATTTATTGCAAATACACTCTTGTACACTGGTTGCAGATCAAAAGATTCTCATTCCTTATTTACAAGTCTTCCTTCTTCAAAAACAAATATCAGTTTCAGTAATACTCTCGAAAGCAAACCTCTCTTAAATATTCTTTACTACCTGTATTATTATAATGGTGGGGGGGTTTCCGTCGGGGATATAAATAATGACGGACTAAATGATATTTATTTTGCCGCAAATAGCAAAGGTCATAACAAGTTATACTTAAACAAAGGAAACTTCCAGTTTGAAGATATCACTGAAAAAGCAAAAGTAGCAGGAACTGCAGATTGGTGTACAGGTGTAACAATGGCTGATGTAAACAGCGATGGTTATCTCGATATTTATGTTTCAACAGTTAGCGGTAAATATGGTCTAACAGGTCACAATGAACTATTTATTAATAATAAGGATAACACTTTTACTGAAAGCAGTGAAGCATACGGATTAAACACTTCATGCTATACAACGCAGTCAGCTTTTTTTGATTATGACCATGATGGAGACCTGGATTGTTATATTCTCAATCAATCACATCATCCACATCAAAATATTGTAGATACTAATAATCGAAGAGGTTTTGATTCTTCATCTGGTGACCGGTTGTATAGAAATGATTTAAATACTGCTGCTGCAAAATTTACAGATGTTTCTTCGCAAGCGGGTATTTATCAGAGCAGTCTTGGTTATGGACTTGGGCTAGCTATTGCGGATTTTAATAATGATGGATGGGATGACATTTATGTAGGAAATGATTTTCATGAAAACGATTACTACTATGTAAATAATGGTAATGGCACATTTACTGAAAGCGGTGCACAACACTTCAGGCATTATAGTCGCTTTAGCATGGGTAATGATGCCGCAGATTACAATAACGATGGTCAACTGGACCTAATAACAGTCGACATGCTTCCTCCGGATGAAAAAACTTTGAAAACTTACGGCAGCGATGAAAACCCTGACATATACAAAGTAAAACTGGAGTTAAGGGGTTATCAGAACCAGTACTCTAAAAATTGCTTGCAGCGTAATAATGGCAATGGTGTAAGTTTTAGTGAAACTGGTTTGCAAAGTGGTGTGTCTGCAACTGATTGGAGTTGGGCACCATTGTTTGCAGATTTTGATAATGAT
>DASYQG010000557.1:0-3892 GCA_036005825.1 Chitinophagaceae bacterium
AATGCAAGAATGTTAGTAGCATCGACGAGTGAAGTATATGGTGATCCATTAGTACATCCGCGAACCGAAGACTACTGGGGAAATGTAAATCCTGTGGGTCCAAGAGGGGTTTATGACGAAGCAAAACGATACATGGAAGCAATTACAATGGCCTATCATAGCTTTCATGGTGTGGATACAAGGATCGTTCGCATATTTAATACATATGGTCCGAGAATGAGATTGAATGATGGAAGAGCATTACCTGCTTTTATCGGGCAAGCTTTACGGGGAGAAAACCTTACGGTTTTTGGCGATGGATCACAAACAAGAAGTTTTTGTTTTGTAAATGATCTTGTTGAAGGAATTTATCGTTTGCTGATGAGTGACTATTACATGCCGGTGAATGTTGGCAATCCTGATGAGATTTCATTGAAAGATTTTGCAGAGGAAATACTTGCACTAACAGGTAATAAAGTAAATATTATTTATAAGCCATTACCTGTTGATGATCCAAAACAAAGACAGCCCGATATTACAAGAGCAAAAGAATTGTTGGGCTGGGAACCAAAAGTTTCAAGAAAGAATGGTTTAAAAATTACCTATGAGTATTTCAGATCCCTTGCACCTGAAGAATTAAATAAACAGCCAAAAGAGTTTGTGAGTAAGCGATAAATGAATTGGAATTTTAATTATGAAAACTATTAAAACTTTAAACGAAAGATGTACCAGGAATTAATTGATAAGAAAGCGAAATTAGCGGTGATCGGATTAGGATATGTCGGACTTCCAATTGCATTGGAATTTGCTAAGAAAATATCTGTGATCGGTTTTGATATTAATGAAGGAAGAGTGGAGATGATGAGAAATTGTATTGATCCAAGCAATGAATTGGTAAAAGAAGATTTTACTAACTGTGATATTCATTTTACTTCGAAGCTGGAAGAATTAAAAGAAGCAAATTTTTTCATTGTCGCAGTGCCAACACCTGTTGATCAGCATAATGTCCCGGATCTTACACCAGTGAAGAAAGCATCTGAAACGATCGGTAAGGTTTTAAAGAAAGGGGATTATGTAGTGTTTGAATCTACTGTTTATCCCGGATGCACGGAAGAAGATTGTTTGCCGATCATTGAAAAAATATCAGGATTAAAAAATTTGAAGGACTTTAAACTTGGCTATTCTCCTGAAAGAATAAATCCAGGTGATAAAACACACACACTCTCCAAGGTAATTAAAGTTGTTTCAGGATGTGATGCGGAATCATTAGAGGAGATTGCAAAAACATACGAACTGGTTGTTGCAGCAGGGGTTCATCGTGCATCCTGTATAAAAGTGGCCGAAGCGGCGAAGATCATTGAGAATACACAACGTGACCTGAATATTGCACTAATGAACGAGCTGTCCATCATTTTTGATAAGATGAACATTAATACGTACGAAGTATTGGAAGCAGCAGGTACAAAATGGAATTTTTTAAAATTTTATCCCGGGCTTGTTGGTGGGCATTGCATTGGTGTTGATCCTTATTACCTTACTTATAAATCAAGTGAACTTGGTTTTGATTCAAAAGTAATTTTAGCTGGTCGGTATATTAATGACGGTATGTCTTTATATGTTGCAAGAAAAGTGGTGAGATATATTGCAAAAACCGTAAGCAATGTGCAATCAGCAAGAGTATTAGTGCTCGGGGCAACATTTAAAGAGAATGTAAGTGATATCCGTAATTCAAAAGTAGCTGATGTGGTAAAAGAGCTGCAATCATTTTCGGTTAATGTGGATGTTCATGACCCTCATGCTTCTTCCGATGAAGTGATGCATGAGTATGGTTTTGGTTTAACAGAAATTAATGGAACAGATTATGATGCTGTAATTCTTGCCGTTTCGCATGATCAATTTAAGGACATGGATGAAAATTATCTTTTGTCGATCACAAAGCCACATGCTGTTATCTATGACCTGAAAGGGTTATATCGCAATAAAATTAAAAAAAGAATTTACTGGACTTTATAATATGCCATTTATACAAACCTCCATACCCAATTTACTGGTGTTTGAACCAAAAATATTCGAAGATAGCCGCGGCTATTTTTTTGAATCGTTTAATCTTAAAACTTTCCAGGCTGAAGGCATTGATATAAATTTTGTGCAGGATAATCAGTCATCATCAAATTATGGTGTGATCAGAGGCTTACATTACCAGCTTGATCCATATGCACAAATAAAGCTAATAAGAGTGTTGTCAGGAAGGATATTAGATGTAGCCGTTGATATTCGCAAAGGCTCGCCAACTTTTGGGAAAAGTTTTTCCATTGAGCTTTCGGCTGAAAATAAAAAGCAATTATTTATCCCGGCAGGATTTGCTCATGGTTTTTCTGTTTTGAGCGAGCAGGCAGAAGTCTTTTACAAATGCAATTCATTTTACAATAAAGAAAGTGAAGCCGGCATTTTATATAATGACCCTTCTTTGAGTATTGACTGGAAGACTCCGGCGGGTAAAGAAATCATATCTGAAAAAGATAATGCCTTACCTTTATTTGCTGAGTGCAGGAACAATTTTATTTACACTGAATGAAATTAAAGTCCAAAATACTGGTAACAGGTGGTAATGGGCAATTAGGTAAAGAGCTCCGGGAATTTTCTTCTCTGCATACCGGATTAGATTTTGTTTTTCTTTCAAGAGAAGAACTGCCTATTGAGCAGTTTGAATTGGTAAGAAATTATTTCAATACACTAAAACCTGCTTATTGCATTAATTGCGCCGCCTACACTGCTGTTGATAAAGCTGAATCTGAAAAAGAACTGGCTTTTCAAACAAATGGTGAAGCAGTTGGCGTGCTTGCTGCCGTATGTAAAGAACATGACACGAAGTTTATTCATATTTCAACAGATTATGTTTTCAATGGTGAAGCTTCTTATCCATACACAGAAAATTTCCCCACTGATCCAATAAATGTGTATGGCGCTTCAAAATTGGAAGGGGAGAAGGAAGCCATAGAATTAAACCCTGATAGCATTATCATTCGTACATCATGGGTTTACTCATCCTCGGGAAAAAATTTTGTAAACACAATGATCCGGTTGATGAGTGAAAAAGATGAAGTAAAAGTGATCAAAGATCAGCTGGGTTCTCCAACAAATGCGGCAGATCTGGCAGAAACAATTTTTAATATTATTGCATATTGTCATTTGCAGATTTACAATTGGGAGCCCGGGATCTATAATTTCAGTAACGAAGGAATTATTTCCTGGTATGATTTTGCAAAGGCAATAAAACAAATCACTAACAGTCCCTGCGATGTAAAACCAATCTCTACAGCAGAATATCCAACACCTGCAAAGCGACCGTCTTATTCCGTTTTAGATAAATCAAAAATTCAAAAAACTTTTGGAATTAAACTGAAAAAGTGGAAGGATAGTCTCCGAACTTGCATAAGTAATATGCAGAACTGATCAGCGGCTTATTATTTTATCGAAGTAATTTCTGTTTTACCGGTTTTGGATTCAGTTTTTACAATACCAAATCCCGGGGCAAACCACTCGATCACATCCATCGTTATTGGAATTCCAGTGTCCGCAATTTTTGAAACAATTTTATTTTTCGCAAAGATCTTATAGCACTCCCATGTGCCGGCAGAAGTGGTTACAGTTTCCTTCCCTTCGACTTTTCTTTCAGTGATACTTATTTCAATAGAACATTTTAAACCATTGGTAGATTCATAATCTATGTTTAATTGTCCATTCTTAAGCTGATCACCGACATTCATGTTAGCCGGGTATTCAAGATAAACATCAGTAGCAGTAGCTGATCCCGATTTCATTTGCTCCATTTGCATTGGTGGAATAAAAGTTTTCATATCCATTTGCATTACACCATTTTCACATTTCACATTATTTGTTGCTTTGGTAATTG
>DASYQG010000558.1:0-4191 GCA_036005825.1 Chitinophagaceae bacterium
ATACCGAAAGTTTCAAGGTTTGTCAAGCGTCATTTTCCACCTGGCTTTCTTATCCTGTTTATCACTTTCATGCATAAACCAAAGTGAATAGTATTTGCCATCGGCCCATTTATCAACAAATGAATCATAATATTTACTGCCGGGATTTCCACTTTGTCCTCCGGGATAAACTCCATACGCTTCTATCTTATCTGTTAATTGAACGATCATTCTCCAGCTGGGTCCATGAAAATCTTTTGTTGCGTTAATAATATTTCTGCCACCGCCTACAACAAGATGAAACCTGCTTAACGCCGGCAATCGAAGTAAATGCCGCACACCCGCATCTTTATATTTTGACCATTCCAGTCTACTATCTGCTTCGGCTTTTGATAAAACGGGAACGGCTTTTTTAAATGCAGCCATCACTACATCAGGGACTGTTTCCACATTAGAAGTATTCTTATTATCTATAAATGAATAAGCAGAATCTTTTAATAAGGCTTCTACCATTGTATATGATTCGGGCCAGGTGAAAGGCTTTTCAACTTTAAAAAGCTCATCAAAATAAATTTCTACTTCCAAACTATCTAACCAATTGCTAAAAACTGCAACTCCTTTTTCACCTGGGTCATTTCTTTTATTCCAGCTTTTAACTATGTCCAAAAATTTCTTCTCTTCACTGCTGAGTTTTGATTCATCTGTATTTTTTAAAAGTATTGGTAGTGCAAACTCAGCAAGCACATTGTAATTTTCTGTTTGCAGTCTTTGCATGTCAGCTGGTGTGATGCCATTCATGTTTCGCAAGTTGCGATTGATAAGATAACCACGATACAGATCATGATGCCCACCGATATAATAAGGATAAGTTGTATCAGCCGGCAATTGATTGGCACTGCTTACAAATCCTCTTTCTGGATTTATGACATGCGGATTTTCTTCCATTGGTATATAGCCCTGCCACATATAACTGCTATCAGTGCCCGGCATTACAAAATCACCTTGTCTTTTCCATTTGGCCGGGAATACGGCTTGTTGCCAGATGGCAATATCACCGCGTTTATCTGCAAACAAACAATTTTGTCCGGGACAAGATAAATAAGGCAATGCAGCTTTATAGTCATCAAGATTCTTTGCACGGTTCAGTTTATAGAAGATCATCATTTCATTGGATGGATCATGTGCCTTCCACCTTACTGCATAATATTTATCATTGGTTGCTCTTTTGCCAGTGTACGACTTATCATACATAACAGGGCCAAAAATTGTATAGGCAACTGTATCATAAAAATCTTTTTGTCCTGCTACATTAAAAGTATCGATATGCAGCTCTGCTCTTTTCCATTCGTTATTGAACCAATATTCCTGTTTGCTGTCGTCTTTAAATTTTATTTCATAATAATCTCTTACGTCTCTCATGGCATTTGTAAAACCCCATGCACAGCTATCATTAAACCCAATAATAATTGAAGGCGCCCCGGGAAACGATGCGCCATAAGCATTGAAATTAGGAGTATGCAATTGCATCTCGTACCATAATGAAGGCATATTAAGACTCAGGTGCGGATCATTACAAAGAATTGGTGCACCGCTCTGCGTTTTTGAACCAGCAACAGCCCAGTTATTACTTCCATTATCCTTATCAGGCTTTATTTCATTTATTGCCGTACTGTTTTTCCATGCAGAAAAAATAGAGTCAGCATTAGCAGGAGCTACAACTTTTACAGAAGGTTCAGGGAAAACAGTTCCTTTCGGAACAATAGGATCAAGTGAATCTTGCGTGATCGGGTAAAGTTTATCAAAATCATTTGCATCAAATACTGCTTTTGCATTTGTATATTCCATGTCATTCTCTGGCCCTGCAAGATCAAGACTCATGTATTTCAGGAATAAAGCGATCTTAAGATTATTCCATTTCTCAGGTTTATAATCAAGCAGCTTATATTCTAAAGGCAATTCGCTTTCTTTCAAATTTTCTATATAGGCATTTACTCCGGCGGTATATGAATCACATGCTGATTTTGATTCGGGATCTTTCTCTGTTTCTTCAACGGATCTTTTCGCGGCATATACCATTCCAAGCCGGCGCATATTCCTGTCGAAATTCAAGACCACTGAGTCCTTTCCCGCACCAAGTATTTCACTCAATCTTCCTGCTGCTGCCTTTGCCTGGAATTCCATTTGCCATAACCTGAATTTTGCGTGCAAGTATCCTTGTACAAAATAGGCGTCTTTATCATTTTGAGTAAATACATGCGGCACTAACCTTTCATCAAAATATATTTCTGCTTTGCTTTTTAATCCAGGAAATTTAAGATCCGCTGAAAAATCATTGTCAGCGGCTTCAGCATTTTGCCAAGCTCCAAATTGCGGACTTAAAAATTTACCAATCGGCGGAATGGTTCCCCATTTTTTATTAAGCCCATAAACCAAACCGGTTGTAATAATAGCAGAGATAAGAAAAGGCCCGATCCTCATAAAGAATAAATATTTCGGGAAAGTAAGAAAAAAACGGTCATTTTCGGGAATGTATGACAAGAATCATTCGGCCTGAGTATTTGCGATGATTTAATGTTTATCTATCTCACTGCTTTTTCAGTAATTTTAGTTCTAAACAAATAATTATGCCCTTTATAATTTTCCTTGTTGTTATAGTTGTCATCGTTTTGTGGATGGTAAGCCTTTATAACCGTCTTGTTAGTTTACGTAACCGCAGGCAAAATGCATTTGCAGATATAGACGTCCAACTTCGTCAGCGGCATGATCTCGTGCCGCAATTGGTAGAAACAGTAAAAGGTTATGCCAGCCATGAACGTGGTGTGCTTACACAGGTGACTGAAGCAAGATCAGCAGCAATGGCCGCAAAAACGATCAATGATAAAATTGTCGCTGAGCAACAACTGACATCTGCATTACAAGGTTTAAGAGTCCAGGTTGAAGCTTATCCTGATCTAAAAGCAAATCAAAACTTTTTACAATTGCAGGAAGAGCTAAGTGATATTGAAAATAAACTGGCTGCTTCAAGAAGATTCTTTAACGGTGCTACTACCGAATACAATAATGCAGTGGAAACTTTTCCTTCCAATCTTATTGCCAATAACTTTGGTTTCAAACGTGAGATCATGTTTGATCTTGGCACTGAAGCGAGAACAAGAATGGAAGAACCCCCGACTATTAAATTTTAGATTTTAAGATTTACGATTTCAGATTTTAATGAAATATACCGGACTTCACCAACAGATACAAAGAAATAATATTAACTCATTTCTTTTATTGATTGCATTCCCGGCATTATTGCTGGGAATGTTTTATGTTATCATTTATTTTATTGCAAAAGATAATGCTTCGGAGTACCCGGGTGATAATTATCCAACTTCGATTGATCACAACGCAATGTTTCTTACTATTGTTCCTTTTATCCTTATAGCAGTTGGTATTTGGTTTTTGATCGCATGGGCAGGTCATGCAGCATTTATCCGTTTGGCTACCGGTGCCAAACCTTTGGAAAGAAAAGAAAATAAAAGAGTGTATAATCTTGTTGAAAATCTTTGCATCAGCAAGGGCATGAAAATGCCTAGGATAAATATCATTGATGATGATTCGCTGAATGCATTTGCCAGTGGTATTGATGAAAAAAGTTATTCGGTTACATTATCAAAAGGAATAATTGAGAAGCTGAATGATGAAGAACTGGAAGGAGTAATTGCACATGAACTTTCCCATATCCGTAATCGTGATGTAAGGGTTTTAATTATCTCCATCATCTTCGTAGGCATATTTGCTTTTCTTGCTGAAGTAGCTTTTCGTAGTCTTCGTTTTGCAGGCCGTGGTAAAAAAGATAGTAAAGGTGGTGGTATTATCATTCTCGTTGCGATTGTAGTTACTGCTCTTGCTTATTTGATCTCTATGTTCCTTCGTTTTGGTATTAGCAGGAAAAGAGAATATTTAGCCGATGCCGGCGCTGCTGATATGACAAGAAAACCTTATGCACTTGCCAGCGCTTTAAAAAAGATTTCTTCCGATCCTTATATTGAAGCAGTGGAAAATCGTGACGTTGCACAATTATTTATTGATAACCCGCAAGTATCAAATCGTAAATCTGGCTCGTGGGATAATTTATTTGCTACACATCCGCCGATTGAAAAGAGAATTGAATTGCTGGAGCAGTTTGTGTGAGAATTTGAATAGCAATGCCTATTTATTGAAAATGCT
>DASYQG010000559.1:0-18616 GCA_036005825.1 Chitinophagaceae bacterium
CTCAATTATCCAAAAGACTGCCAAACTTAGCGGCCACCTCACCCCGTGAATGCACATCAAGTTTTCTATAGATATTTTTTATATGTGAGTTGAGTGTTTCTTTTGATATGAAACATTCATGAGCTATTTGTTTGTATCCAAGGCCCTGGATCAATTTATTCAAGATCACTTTTTCTTTTTCTGTTATATTATAATCATTAAGATTAGGCAAAGCATCGGCTTTCTTTTTAAAATACTCAAGCACTTTAGCAGCAATTATACCATTCATGATCGATTCTCCGCTTTTCAGACTAAAGATTGCTTCTATGATCCTGTCAGGGGAATCTTTTTTTAACAAATAACCATTTGCACCTGCTTTAATAGCGCCAAAGATCTTTTCAGGATCCTCAAACACTGTGAGCATAAGAATTTTTAAGTCAGGCCATTTTTGTTTTAAAAGCCATACCCCTTCAATCCCACTGATACCAGGAAGATCAATATCCATGATCACAACATCAGGAAGATCAACTTCAAAGCGTGGTATCATTTCCTTACAATCTCCCCATTCAAAAATTATTTTGATCTCTTCATTTCGCTGAAGGATCTTTGAAAGAGTATTCCGATACTCTTCATTGTCTTCTATAATCGCAAGTTTTAACATAACACTAAATTAAAGCTCGTAGTTTTTGCACCCAATACCCAATATTTGTTACGATCAAATGTAAGGCTCTGGCAAGGTAATATTTATCTTTGTTCCACTATTAATCTCGCTTTCGATACTAAAAGTTGCGCCAATCATTTCGGAATGGTGTTTCATATTTAAAAGCCCCGAACCTTTGTCTAAAACCTTTTTTCCAGCTTCGGATCTGTCAAATCCTTTCCCATCATCCTTTATTTCTAGCAGCAATAGATTTTCTTCGTAATTTATGCGAACAATTATCTTTTTTGCATTTGCATGCTTTTGAATATTGTTTAAACACTCCTGGAAGATAGAAAATAGTATTACTTGTTTTTGACGATCTAATTTTTTGGGTGAATCTTTTATATATAATTCTACTTCGTATCGTTTAGTTTTTTCCAGTTGATCAGATCTTTGCCTGATTGCATCACAAAGACCAAGCTCATATAAATAGTCTGGATTCAAACTACGGGCTATGTTTTTTAAATCATCTACAATGATGCTAAGCATTCGAAGTGCTTCTTTACGGTTTGTTTCAATTTCCTCGCTAATCATTTTTTCGTCTTTGTATAACAAAAGCATTGTGGTCGAAATATTCGAACCAACATTATCATGCAGGTTTTGTGAGATGGACTTATATGTTTCTTCAAGTATTTTAAGCTCTGTTTGCAAAAGGGTTTTCTCGTAGTTTGATTTAATTTCAGCCAATTGTTGTTTGTGTAAAAAACGCCGTTTATGCTGAGTTAGCAACGCAAACACTATGACAATGCCAAGCAGGACGATCAAGGCTGTGCTGATGATCAAAGTCAGGGTTACTTCATTGATGTTTTCATGCATAAAAAGCCTATTATTAGTAATGAATTTCTCAGGCAGTCTGAAAAATCGATTACCACGACATAATATTTAAAGGCAAAATCTTTATCATTATTCAGTAGGTAATTCAGCATGCCGTGATAAGGTGCGGTTAATCCGTAATAGAAAAGGCAGGCCAGGCTAAACCAGAACACTGGATCCTTGAAAACACTATACGTTTCCGTACTTATGTACAACTGCCAAAGATAGGCGGCCGCAAATATCAACATGAAGCTTCCACCCAAAACAATACTATATGTTTGTAATGTATAAAATTCCTGAATCCATGCGGAATTGATGATAAAAAAAATGGGAAATAAAAGGAGGAATAACCGGATGATCTTTCTGATGGTGCCGTTTTGCAAGACGTTGTAAAATAAAAAAGCGATTACCATGTATTGGATGCCCCATAGAATATTATAGAGAAAATGATTGCTTATGTGAAATACCCGTGCAATGATCGCTCCTGTTGTATCAACAAATGCATACAGAAAAACAAAAACAAGAAGCAATTTAAAATGCCACGGCATCCACTTACGGAATACTATCAGTGCAACAATGGAAGCTGCCCATGAAAAAATAAGCGGATAAAAATCAATAAGAAACCGTAAAATGGCCATAGGATTAAGATAGGCAATATTTGAAGCACTAAGTCAAATGCCTGGCTGCTTTGCAACCAATATAACTCAATTGTTATTCTTAGCACCTTGGTGGGCAAAGAATAGTAGAGTCACCCGGATCTGATGGGTCTTCTGGATTGGTAAATGCCAATGCATATACTTCCTCCGATGTTCCCACCTTGTAGTCTTCAGCGCCACCTTTTGCAGGATCAAAAGACTTTACTGGCACTAAAACCACAGACGGCTGTGACAGGTTGCTTCCTGCAGTTTTTATTTTTTCTGTGTCGGCTGATAAACTATAGCGAATAAAATAGATCCGAAGGCCAGTAAAATCTGCCCCGTAATTCGTTTTTGCTTTTTTTATAAAATCTTCAAGCTCAGAAAGGCTAATACTTGCAGAATCGGTTCCAAAAGGGAGAGCCTTGTTGTTTTTATGATTATCTGACCAACTGACAATTTTTTTCTGGTCGATAAGTTTTCCGCCGCTCATAATTTTAATTTTTTGTTTTAATAAATGGTGTGCTTTGAATTAGTTATTAAATATAACTTATAAATAAATTAAAAAAATCCCCAAATTATGGTATAGGCAATCGAACAGCAGGAAATTTTATGGTATCGACGGTTTTTGTCCGACCTCTTCCATACCATTTTCCTTAGATTCATGAAGCCTTTTTACGACCGGCCAATTGATATGCTCTTTATCCAGGATCGTTTCTACTCTCGATACAAAAAGTGTTTCCTTGTCAATTCCTTCTTCAGCATAGGGACCCACACCGAAATTATAATAATAGATCTCAGGCTTCAGCAGTTCATTAGTAGCTCTGTAATTAACCCACATTTCCTGGTACTGAAAAGTTTTGAGACCCGCCGTAAGAATAGCAACGATAGCCGAAATTAATACTACCGGTATTTGCAGGCTTACCCACTTTCCATCAAATGCTGCAAGTATGGGTGTAATAGCAGAAAAAATGATCAACACCCATTGAAATTGTTTATATTTTTTTTGATTCTTACCAGCGGCTTTACTGTAATAAGACATTTGATTCGTATACCGGTTTTCTACATAGTCTTTGAATATTTCTTTGTCCATTGTTTTAAATTTTAGAGAAAATTGCTTGTATTTTATTTAGCCACTAGTCTTAACATTCTAGGCCTTAACTGTTAAACTTTTGTCTTCTGGCGGGTGGTGGATAAGAGAGGAGTTTATACTACACTATTCGGAATAATTATATTAAATGTACTGAATAATTTCAGACTTAGAGTTGATCATATTGTGAGATAAATTTTTATTTCAGATCCTGAACCGGTACCGGGGTCCATATCGGTAAATACTTTATTCTCGCCAGCCATTGCCCAAATAAAGGAATAGTTTGCAGTAGTTACTCCGCTATGAATGCTCTATGCAGGAGAAAGAATGGCCTCTTCGTTATTTAAAAAAATATGTCCTGTCTCTTGCCTCGCCCATAAAATGAACTGCGACCCAATTGTTCGATGATGAACAGAAAGATGAACGGAGCATCGCAACTAAAGTTTAATAGTAATAATTCGGCCAGGCCTATAACTATTCTTTGTGATCCCGGAATGAAAAAGTCCCCGGATAAAAATTCGTGGACTTTGTACATGTATCTTTATAATTTAAACCCAATTGTAAAACTAAACACCCTGTGCTTGTTATTATCATCTGAGTTATCACTTCCTGATTGCAATTTTGCAAGACCCAAACCATAGTTAACAGAGATCACTGCTTTTTTCAAATCAATACCTGCGGTTCCATTAAGGCCGTAATCAAAACGTTTCATAATGCCAAACCCTGCACCTTCTTCATAATTGAACGTTGTCGGATCATCATCGCTCCATACAATATCGTCTTCACTGCTGAAAGATGTGCCAAGAAACTTTCCTTCGGTTTTATTTTTACCTGCAATGCCAATAGCAAGATATGGGCCTGCGCCGGCAAAAAAATTCGGGCCATCGTTTGCCCCAAATTTAAAGACGAGATTTAATGGAACTTCTAAATAAATTGGATTTGTTGTTGCTTTAAAATAATTAGCGTCGGTTGGTTCACCGCTTTGAGTTTTTGAACCTTTGCCAGTAACCAATAATCCAGGTTGCAATGAAACAAATTGCCCTAGACTAACATCGGCAATAAAACCGGCCTGGAAACTTGCCAGTGTTTTTGCGTCGTCTACTCTTCCGCCATCTGTAATAGTTACATTAGCAAGATTCAATCCTCCTCTTAATATGATAGAGGATCTTTGTGCATTAATATTTAATAAAGTAAATAATGATGGCAGGATTAAAAGAATGTATTTTTTCATAATTGTACAGTTTTATTTCAGCCCTTATAAACAAACATTTTGCCAGAATAAATGTTTGAAAATTATTCTTCAATAATTTTTATATTAAACACCATTATAAGATGTTCCGCTGTTTTGAAAGTTTAATCGCCTATTTAATATTTCTTTCACCAATTTTCATGTATATCATTTTCCCCAATATCACTTGTAGTGGTAACAGGCAAGCAGTACTGGCTTAAAATATTTGAAAGGAAAAAGTTTATCTTACAAGAGTAAATGATTCAAAATGAAAAAAGTTTTTCTTGGTGGAACATGTAATGGTTCTTTATGGCGTGATGATGTGATAATGAAATTAAAGATCCATTACTATAACCCGGTTGGCGAAGAATGGACAACCGAAATGATGCAGGAAGAATTGAAGCAAAGAGATGAAAGTGATTTTTGTCTTTATGTGCTTACACCAAAGATGGAAGGTTATTTCTCCGTTGCCGAAGTGGTCGATGACAGTAATAAGCGTCCGGCAAAAACAGTATTTTGCTTTATAAATAATGATGAAGGAGAAATTTTTAGTGATGTGCAGGTTCGTTCATTAGAGCAGGTAAAAAAGATGGTAAAAGGAAACGGCGCAGCCTGTTTTGATACACTTAATGAAGTAACTGATTTTTTAAACCACCAATAGAACCAACATGTCTGCATTACTTGAACGTCTCGATGCGAAAGTGCCGAAAAAGATCCTTTCATTAGATGGAGGAGGAATCCGGGGAGCACTTACTCTCGGATATTTAAAAAAGATAGAAGATACATTAAAGGCAAAACACCCGGAAAATAAAAATTTCAGGATGAGCGATTATTTCGATCTTATCGGTGGCACTTCCACCGGTGCCATCATTGCAAGTCTTTTATCCTTGGGAAAAGAAGTAGATGAGATCACAGATCTTTATATGGATCTTGGAAGTAAAATTTTTGGCGAAAAAAGAAATTGGTGGAACCCGTTGGAAACATACAAATGGCTAAAAGCGAACTATGATTATAAAGGAATAGCGGAAGGATTAAAAAGTGCATTGGGTGATGATACTACATTAGGCAGCGATAAAATAAAAACAGGGCTTTGTATAGTAGCTAAACGGGCAGATACAAACAGCATTTGGCCGGTCATCAATCATCCGAGAGGAAAGTATTATGATGCAGCTACAAGTAAGAACAAAGATTTTTTATTGTGGAAAGTTGTAAGAGCAAGTACAGCAGCGCCAACCTATTTTGCTCCGCAGTTGATGGATGTAAAAAATGATCAGCCGGCAGCGTTTATTGATGGGGGCTTGAGTATGGCTAACAACCCGGCATTAACGTTATTAATGGTAGCTACATTAAAAGGATTTCCTTTTCATTGGCCAATGGGGGCTGAAAACATTTTGCTTGTTTCTGTTGGCACCGGTTATCTTGAATTTAAAAGACATGTGGGAGAGATAGATGAGGCAACAATGTTAACATGGGCTGGGAATATCCCTGATATGCTGATGCAAGATGCGAGCTGGCAAAACAGGATATTACTGCAATGGTTATCTAAATCTCCAACAGCAGAAGTGATGGATCGGGAAATTGGCGATATGAATGAGGACGTGATTTCAGGCACACCATTGATTTCTTACCTGCGTTATAATTTTGCGATCACAAAAGAGAATTTGAACGCATTAGGGTTACAAAGGGAATTTGAGGATCATGATGTAACGAGCATTGCGGATATGGCTAAAGCAAAGAATAAAGAATTACTTTATGAAATTGGATACAACGCTTCATCAGTTATCAAGCCGGAACACTTTGGAAATTTTTAAAAAGGATCAGCTCAGAATCTGCCAGGCTTGATGGCAATTCTTTGTTTTTCATTTTGCATCCAATAAACTTTTCCGGAGGGACTTGTCATTTTTAAATTGAAATAACCGTCCAGGATATTGCAGATCTTAATTTTGTATTTGCCATTTTGAATTACATCGTGGAAATAATAATAGTCATTTTTAAAGTATGCTTTTTGTCAGCTATTCAATTTTGGAAGCAAACTGCTGAATCCATTACAATCTTTTGCGAAAAGGATATTTTTATTGTCTTCTAAAACATTTTCATTGGTACCTGAGTTCGGGATAATATAACTGCATAAATATTTCGCAAAGCACTTATGAATTGGTAAAAGATGAATTTAACTGCACATTCCAAGGCAAGCAACAGGCAAAGAATAAAGGATTGATAGAGATGTATTTTGTTGAGAATGCGATTTAATGTAATTGCGGAATAGATTGTTACAGTACAAGAGTGTCCTTCGACAAGCTCAGGATAAACTTGCAAATGGGCTCAATAGTAGTGCAGAAGCCGGGTACATAAAAATTGCTTTCTTCGTAAACCAATTGAACCCGCAAATCCTTCTGGTTTCTTACCTTCGCACCTCAAAATAAAATCTGAATTAATCATGAGCACAGTTAGAGTTGCAATTAATGGTTTCGGACGTATTGGCCGGCTTGTTTACCGCCAGATATATAAAATGGATGGTATTGATGTAGTGGCGATCAATGATCTTACCAGTCCTAAGGTGTTGGCACATCTTCTTAAATATGATAGTGCGCAGGGACGTTTTGATCAGGATGTAAAATCAACAGAAAATTCGATCGTTGTTAATGGTGATGATATAAAAATATATGCACAAAAAGATCCTGCACAGATCCCCTGGAAAGATCACCAGGTGGATGTAGTATTAGAGTGCACCGGTTTCTTTACTGATAAAACAAAAGCAGAAGCGCATTTAAAAGCGGGCGCAAAGAAAGTGGTGATCAGCGCACCCGCAACAGGCGATCTGAAAACAATTGTATTCAATGTTAACCATAGTATTCTTGATGGCAGCGAAACAATTATTAGTTGCGCAAGTTGTACAACTAACTGCCTGGCACCGATGGCACAAGTGCTTGATGAAAAATTTGGTATTGTAAATGGTCTGATGACAACTGTGCATGCTTATACTAATGATCAGAATACACAGGATGCGCCACATCCGAAAGGAGATCTCCGCCGTGCACGAGCCGCTGCGCAAAACATTGTTCCAAACAGTACCGGCGCTGCAAAAGCAATTGGACTTGTTCTTCCTAATCTGAAAGGAAAACTAGATGGCTCTGCTCAACGTGTACCTACGTTGACAGGTTCACTGACTGAAGTGACAGCACTGCTTGGTAAAAAAACAACTGTGGAAGAAATAAATGCTGCCATGAAGGCTGCAAGCAATGAGAGCTTCGGTTATACAGAAGATGAAATTGTGAGTAGTGATGTTATAGGAATTAGCTTCGGATCATTGTTTGATGCCACGCAAACAAAAGTGCAGAATGTCGGCGACTCGCAGCTTGTACGCACAGTCAGTTGGTATGATAATGAAATGAGTTATGTAAGCCAGTTGGTTCGTACGCTGCATTATTTTGCTAAGTTGATAAAATAAATAGTTTATTTTAAAATATTAATGTCCTGCCTGAGGCGGGACATTTTTGTTTAGGCTATTTTTGATGTTCCAAATAAGTAAGTATGTCAAAATTCTCAGAATATAATTTTAAAGGAAAAAAAGCATTAGTCCGTGTTGATTTCAATGTGCCGCTAAATGATAAGTATCAAATTACCGATGATACAAGAATGAAGGCAACTGTTCCTACGATCCAGAAAATTATTAAGGATGGCGGCAGTGTAATATTAATGAGTCATTTTGGCCGGCCAAAGGATGGACCAACAGAAAAATATTCTTTGAAACACCTGGTTGTGCATTTAAGAAGTTTGTTAAATGGGGAAACAGTTTTATTTGCCAATGATTGCATAGGTGAAGAAGCAACTAAAATGTCAACCGATCTACAAGCGGGAGAAGTTTTATTATTGGAGAATCTTCGTTTTCATAAAGAAGAAGAAAAAGGTAGTGAAGCCTTTGCAGAAAAGCTAAGCAAGTTGGGTGATGTTTATGTGAACGATGCTTTTGGTACGGCACACAGAGCACATGCTTCCACTGCTGTTATTGCAAAATTTTTCCCTGCCGATAAAAAAATGTTTGGTTTATTAATGGAAGGTGAAGTAAAAAGCGCCGAAAAGGTGTTGCATAATTCTGAGAAGCCTTTTACTGCAATCATTGGTGGAGCAAAAGTTTCAGATAAGATACTCATACTTGAAAATCTTTTGGAAAGAGCAACAGATATTATTATCGGCGGTGGAATGGCATATACTTTTTTGAAAGCAATGGGAGGAAAGATCGGTAATTCTCTTTGTGAAGAAGACCGGATTGGTACTGCTGATGAGATCATGAAGAAAGCAACAGCAAAAGGTGTTTGTATTCATCTTCCACCAGATTCTATCATTGCAGATAGATTTGAAGCAACAGCAGATACATCTGATGCGCCGAGTAATCATATTCCAGATGGCTGGATGGGTTTAGATATTGGCCCGAATGCATGCGATCAATTTTGCAATGTCATCAAGCGAAGCAAAACCATTTTATGGAATGGTCCAATGGGAGTTTTTGAGATGGAGAAATTTCGTCATGGCACTAAAGTAATTGCTAAGGCGGTTGCAGACGCTACAAGTTCGGGAGCCTTTTCACTTGTCGGAGGTGGCGATAGCGTTGCAGCTGTCAATCAATTTGGTTTTGCTGACAAGGTAAGTTATGTGAGTACAGGTGGCGGCGCCATGCTTGAGTACTTCGAAGGAAAAGAATTACCAGGAATATCAGCGATCAAACAATAAGCAATAATGTCATAAAAAATAATATGGCCCCTGATTTGAACAGGGGCTTTGGTATTTTTAAAACACTTAATTTTAATTTCTAACTAAACTTTAAAACCATGAAGGGTACACGTAATCTGGCAGTATTGATCATATTAGGTCTTGTTCTTATTCTTGGTGTATGGAGCTGCAGCGGATATAATGGATTGGTAAAACAAGATGAAACTGTAAAAAACAAATGGAATGATGTGCAAAGCAGTTACCAGCGCAGAGGTGACCTGATACCGAACTTAGTTGCTACTGTGAAAGGCGCTGCTGAATTTGAAAAGGAAACATATACACAGGTGGCATTGGCCCGTGCAGGTCAGTTAAAGCAAGCAGTAAATGTTCCTGTTGATAGTTTGAATACACAAAGAATGCAAGCGATTCAGCAAGCTAGTAAAGAAGCGATGGATGCAGCCAGGATGGCCATCAATATTGCAGTTGAGCGATATCCTGATCTAAAAGCTACTGGGAATTTTTCCAGTTTGCAAACTCAGCTTGAAGGTACTGAGAACCGCATCAATGTCGCAAGGAATGATTTTAATGCCGCGGTCAATACATATAACACCAAGGTGCGTTCATTTCCTACAAACATCTTTGCTGGTATCATGGGCTTCAAAGCAAGACCAGGATTTGCAGCGGAAGCTGGATCTGAAAAAGCTCCGGAAGTAAAATTTTAATCCAGTAAATAATATCAGTTGAACATTTTTCCCTGGAAAAAGAAAAAAGATTTCTTCACTGCTGAAGAACAGCAACTCATTACAGATGCCATACAAAATGCTGAGCGTATGACCAGCGGCGAGGTTCGTGTTTTTGTAGAAAGCAAATGCAGTTATATGGACGCCATTGATCGTGCTGCTGAACTTTTTTTTCATCTTGAAATGCAAAAGACTGATGATCGGAATGCCGTATTACTATACGTTGCAATGAAGGACAGGCAACTGGCCGTCTTTGGAGATGAGGGCATTCATAAAAAGGTGGGAAATGAGTACTGGAATAATGAAGTACATAAAATGATCAGCAATTTTAACCGGGAAAATTATGCAGCAGGTATCGTTGTAGTTGTAAAAGATATCGGCGAAGCTTTGACAAGATATTTTCCTTACATCAAAGAAACGGATAAAAATGAGCTACCTGATGATATAGTGTTTGGTAAATAAGAATGAGAAAGTTTTTTTTTATAATCAGTTTGGGAATTTCTGTTTGTGTAAATGCACAAATTGAAAAGGTCATTCCACCAAAACCCACAGCATTCTATGCTGTAGTTGATAACACAAATACACTTACAAATGAGCAAATAGAGGCACTCAATCAAAAATTAACTCATTACAAAGACAGTACTTCAAACGAAATTGCAGTAGTCTTAATAAATTCCTTAGATGATTACCCGATTGAAGATGTAGCTATTAGAATTTTAAGAAATTGGGGTGTGGGCGGAAAAGAGCATAATAATGGAGTAGTTCTTCTTGTTGCAAAAAATGATAAAAAGGTTCGAATAGAAACCGGGTATGGATTAGAAGGTGCTATTCCTGATATCACCGCCAAAAGTATTATCGATAATGAGATCACTCCCAATTTTAGGGAGGGTAACTTTTATCGTGGATTGGATGAAGCAACTAACGAGATCATTAAAGCTGCGGCTGGTGAATACAAGGCCCCCGAAGGTTATAATAGAGGAAGGAGATTGAAAACCTGGCAGATATTTTTGTTTGTTATATTCATATGGATAATTCTTGGAGCAATCGGACGAGGTGGCAGAGGTGGGGGCGGATATGCATCCCGTCGAGGTTATCGTAATTGGGGCGGACCAATTTGGTGGGGTGGCGGTGGTCTTAGCAGTGGTGGCGGAGGTTGGTCTGGCGGAGGTGGTGGTGGCTTTGGAGGTTTTGGTGGTGGTAGCGGTGGTGGTGGCGGAGCAAGCGGCAGTTGGTAAAAATTATACATGAAACAGCTGAATAGAATTAACGAACAATACAGTGATTGCGACGCAAATTTGCAAATACGGGAACTATGACTGTTTAAAAATCCTTTCAATTATTTGAAAGGATTTTTTTAATAATGGCGGCTTAATTATAAAGAAAACATTTGTCCATCACGGTAAATAAAGGCATGGACGCTTCCGTCAGCATTTGTATACTGACCAATTATATCTCCACGATTATTTATTCCATATGCACGGCTGTCGGTTCCGCCAAGTGTACCAAGATCATGCATCACACCATCCTTATATAAAAAAGCATGTGCCTGTCCATTAGCTACTCTTGCAAAACCAACCGCTTCGCCTTTATCATTGATATCAAATGCAACACTGGCAACCCCTCCTAATGTGCCCAAATCATACATTACGCCTTCTTTGTATAGAAAAGCACGAATGGCGCCATTTGCGAGGAGTGAACGTCCTACAATTTCTCCATTATTATTAATAGCATTTGCATTAGAAGCAGTTCCACCAAGTGTACCAAGATCCTTCATCACCCCATCTTTATATAAAAAAGCATGTGATTGTCCTGCAGTATTATCTGCAACTCCAACGATATCGCCATCTTCATTTATACCAACTGCCGAAGCTTTTGATCCTCCAAGTGTACCCAAATCAATTGGATCACCTTCTAAAGAAAATACAGTGGCTCTCATAGTAGTAGGGCTTACATAGTTTCCATTTAATGATTCCCCCACCATTTGCCCGGCATTATTAATATCATATACTTCTGCAAATTGCTGACCGGGTAATGGGTCAAGTTCATAAGCTTGTCCATTTTTCCAAACAACAGGTATAATGCCACCCGGTACAATTTTATGTCCTGCGATATCGCCGGGATCATTGATTGAAAAACGAATTTCTGGAAGACCGTTCGGGCTCACTTCCTCTGACGATAACCACAGATTATTATTTTTTAATAAGAATGCGACGGACTTTCCATCAGCGTTGCGGGCTGAACCTGTCATTGCACCTGAATTATTGATCCCAAATCCACGGGAGAAATTTGATTCAAGAGATGCAAGTTCATTTTGTGATGATTTTCTGGACATATCAGAAAATGCCAAGGCTGTTTCGGAACCTGTAGGGTCAAAACTTTTTTTACATGAAGCAGGTAGTAAGATCATTGCACTGATGATCCATAAATTCAAAGATTTTTTTTTCATGATTAATGATTTTTAGTTTGAAAAAATAAATTCATGATCGTAGTTTATTGAGCGGAATGGTTTAAAATTTTTGGCTCAGATCACTCAATACAAAAATGCTATCATCGTCATCCTTAGTCAATACCCAATTCCCGTTAATTCTTATTTGCTGAAAGGAAGAAATACCATGTTCACGTTATTGAAATCAAAAAAATATTCGGATACCTTTAGAGCATGAAACGACTGGTATACTTTATTATCGGTGCTTTCAATCTTGCGGCATCAGCTCAGTCGTATAGTGTAAAAAATTCAAACCAGGATTATTTTGTTTCCAGCCTTAGTAATTATGATGTTTCAAAAAAAGGACAAATAAAAATTGCCAGGGATAATAATGGCATGTATTGGTTTCATAGCCTTATTGAAATATTTTCTTTTGATGGGGTAAACTGGAAATCGTACAAACTCAAAACCGTTAACGACACAAAAACTCCTTTCAGAATAAATGATATCGAAATTTCGGATGACGGAAATATCTGGTTAGCAACTGAAACAGGAATTTATGGATTTGATCGGGAGTCAGAGATCTTTAAACCAATTAATGAGCTAATTCCCGGAATAAAGGGAATACCATTAGCAGTGTCTTGTTTTCATAGAAGCATAAACGACAATCTTTTTTTTATTTCTGCACTGGGTGAAGGTTTTTATTTACTCAAATGGAAAACAAAAAAATTAAAACAAATAATTATTGATAGTGTCAACCGTGTATTGCCGCCTGGTGGTGATGTAGTTGGTCTAACAGTTGATAAGTCTGGCAGTGTGTGGGGCCTTACAACTGAAAAAAGAGGCATTTGGTATTATGATTTCAATACAGAAATGGTGCGTTGTTCATGGAAAGGAGAGCTGCCACAATTTGCTGACCGGCGATTTCAAGACGTAACTGGTATTACTTACTCTGCAAGTGAAGATGCACTTTGGCTTTCTTATGGAAATAAAGGATGGCTCGAAAAAAAATATTTACAAACAGGTAAAAGTATTTTCTACTCTTTTTCCGGCAATCTAACTGTTAATGCTGATACTTCTGTAAAAGACAAGCTTCAGGTATTATACGTAAAAACTGACAGGAATAATGACCAATGGCTGAAAGTTGGAAAAAAATTTCTTGTAAAGCTAAGTAGGGATATTACCCGGATGGAGTATGTAGTGAATGATGTTAGTTTGCCTATAGGAGATGTTCTGTGGTTTGAGACAGAAAAGAAGATAAGCAATTCCAGGATAAAGGAAAATGATATTCTATTGTGGATACAGGGATCAGACAAAATGTCGATGATCAGGAAGAGAGGTGAATTTATTCGTCATTTACCTTTTGATACTTTATCTGTAAGTGACATTCAACCGAAAGATTATGACAATTCAGATGCACATCAGAATATTTTTTTTGAGAAGGGAAGAAATGGGAATTATTTTCTTCTTCAACAAAATGAAAAAAGACCAAAATTGATTTACCTGGATAATAATTTGCGAATACGAAAAGCTTTATTTAATGACGAATGGAAACAATATCCGGCTTTTTTTAGCCAGACTTTTGATCCTGATACGTTTTATATCGCAATCATGAGACCGGGGGTTGAGCCTCTTGATTTCAGAAATGTTGTTTTAAAAGATTTTAAGGTTGATCTTAATACATTTAAAGTAGCAGAAACGCAGCTGGATTTTAAACACCGTGTGTGGCGTTATGGTAATGCTGATATTGACAATGTATTTTGGTTGTTTTCAAATGGTTCTTTGTATTCCTATGATCCGAAAAACAATATCCTTGATTCCATTTTTGTATGCAAGCCTACTGAGAAAGGTTCTTATAGTTTGGAAATGATCAAAGGATATGATTATCCAACTGCGCTACATAAAAACTCTTCCACTTTCTGGATAGACTTTATGCCGACAAGGGAATTGTACAAGATCAATTTAAAAAGTAAGACGATTGATAAAGTATTTAACTGTTGTTTTGACAAGTCAAATTGTGATATACCGGGCGGTGTTTTCGATATATATAATTTTGATGCGACCAGGGTCTATCTTCAACAAAGTTTTTCAGCACTGCTGATCAATGCAAAGAACGATTCATTAACTGACTATTTTGATCTATTCAGAAATAAACCGGGCATTCAAAATCCAAGCGGCTCCGGGTTATATAAGGACTGGGCTTGTTTTATATTTCCATCTCAAATTTATTTCTATAATACCGCAACAGGAAACCGAAAGGAGTTCGTGATCAACGGAGATTTCAAATGGCCGATATCACAATTCAATTCCCGTCCGTTACTGAATGACAGAGATGAGATGATCTTAATGTCTTCTAATAAGGGATTTCTTGTTTTTAATATTGATTCGTTAGCCGATTCGGAAAAACCGGGAGACGTTCGCCTTTCTTTTATAAAACTTGATAACAAAAATCTCCCGTTGGATTCACTATCAAAAAATGAATCACTTTCATTAAAATACAATAAGTTCAATAGTATTCAAATCGGTTTTTCCGATTATTCTGTTTTTGATCCTGGAAAGATCAGTTATGAGTATACATTATACAAAGGAGGAGATACGGTTTGGAGTAAGATCGAAGGCAAACCCGAATTAACGTTTAGCGAGATCACACCAGGTAAATATCAATTATTATTAAGAGCAGGAAACGGATTCGGTGATTATTCTGAAAAAATAACTGCTTTCCCACTTGAGATCATTCCACCTTTTTGGCAAACAATATGGTTTAAGATGATCGTACTTGCGGGGGTCGGATTTATATTTTTTGGTTTATACCGCTATCGGTTGGAGCAAATGAAAAAAGTTCAAATTATCCGGAATAATATTGCGAGTGATTTGCATGATGATATAGGTTCCACACTCAACAGCATTTCCATTTATAGCGAAGTAGCAAAACAACAAGCCGGAAAAGATATTCCGGCACTGGATACGATTGGTATGAACTCAAGAAAGATAATTGAAAGCATGAGTGATATTGTGTGGACGATCAACCCTGAAAATGATTCATTTGAAAAAATAATTATCAGGATGCGTTCATTTGCATATCAATTATTAAAAGCAAAAAAGGTAGAATACACTTTTGACGTGGATGAAAAATTAAATTCAATTGCTTTGCCGATGCAGGTAAGAAAGAATTTTTATCTTGTTTTTAAAGAAGCGATCACAAACGTGGTTAAATACTCGGAAGCATCCCTTGTTTCGATTTTGCTTTATGAAAAAAATAAAATTATTATGCTTAAGATCCGGGACAATGGCAAAGGCATTCCTGTAAATGCGCAAACATTGGGAAACGGGTTGATGAATATGACACGAAGGGCAAAAGAAATTAGAGCCGAGTTAAATATTATATCTGCAAATGGTGGAGGAACAGAGATTGAGTTAATGTTAAAGACTTAAAATAAAAGAAACCATAAAATTTTTTATGCCAATTAAGGTTGCCATATTCGAAGATAATCGCAGTTTACGGGAAGCACTTGCCGCGATGATTGGAGGTACTGCAGGTTTTGAATGTGTAGGGGCCCATGCTAATTGTAATAATCTTTTAAAAAACATCTCACAGGATAAACCTGAGGTAGTTTTAATGGACATTGAATTGCCAGGTATTAATGGTATTGAAGCTGTTGGATTGATCAAAAAAGAATTTCCTGAAATGAAGATCCTGATGGAAACAATTTTTGATGATGATGAAAAAATATTCAGCTCAATTTGTGCAGGGGCTGAAGGATATATTCTTAAACATACCTCCCCCGCTGAAATAATGGAAGCTATCCAGGAAATTTATGAAGGAGGAAGTCCTATGACTCCTTCTATTGCTAATCGGGTGTTGAAAATGGTGAGGGATCGTCCCGATACCAGGAGTACAAAAACATTTGATCTCTCTGATCGTGAAAAAGAAATTCTTACTTGTTTGGTAAAGGGAATGAGTTACAAAATGGTTGCTGATGCTTGCTTTATCAGTATCGAAACAGTAAATGTTCATATAAAGAATATTTATAAAAAATTGCACGTTCATTCAAAATCAGAAGCGGTTGCAAAAGCTATCAGGGGAAGAATTGTTTAAAAAGACTTTTTAGGATATCAAATAAAAAAGCCATTCGCATTAAACGAATGGCTTTAGACTTTTAAAAAGTTATTTATTAAAAACCTTTCTTCTCCCCAGCAGGGATTTTTGATTTGATATAATCAACTAAATCTTTCAAAGCAGTATTGCCAGCATCTGCTTTCAATGCTTCTTCTTTCTTTGTTGCAATACCTTGCAATGTTTCATTGATATACGGATCGGTTTGTTTTCTATACTGTGCAGGAATGGCTTCACGGAATTTCACAATTTCATCAACAGATGCTTTTACTTTTTCAGTATTCTTTAATGCGCCAAGATAAATTCCCAATGTACCAAGCGCATTGAACTTTGCATTTGATACCGGCATTTTATTAAACCCACCTATTATTTCTTCTTCAAGACTTTCATCGCCCGATGCAGCTTTTACACCTTGAAGGGAACTCTTTAAGGTGCCTTTTGCTGGTTGTTTATCTAGTGACTTTGCAATTGCCATCGCTGCATCTTTATCCACTTCGAGCAATGCATTTAATGCACTTCCGGATACAGAATATGAGGAATCAGCTGTAGCAGCTTTGAATAGCGGAGCATATTCAGCTTTTTTATATTGGCCAAGCCGACTGATCGCATTAGCTCTTACCGTTGACTTTTTATCATTCTTTGCCAGGTCTGCGATGATCGGCTCAACTGTTTGTTTCACTTTTTCATTTTCAAGATCAAGGCTGAACAATGCTGTATTACGAAGGCCATGATATTTATCTTTTAATGCTGTCTTTAACAGATCAAGAGCTTTTGGATCGTCTTGTTTTTTTGCAACAAATTGAATCGCTTCAAGCCTGTCAAGATATTTACCCGCATATTTATATTGATGAATGAAATTATCAAGCGTCTTATTGTCTTTTTTGTTCCAAAGTAAAATTTTATCTCCATCAACATTTACAAGGTCAGGATGTTTGTTGTAGTTAAATGTAAATGTATCTACCTCATTTTTTGCCCAAACATTGTAGCGAACTTTATTTGCTCCGTTATAAATATCGACAGCGATCGGTAATGTAAAAAGCTTACCGCTTTTTTGTGTTTGTTTGATAATGACATTTACTTTTCCCGCAGCATCATCATATACATAATCTATGGTTACTGATGGATGCCCATTGTCAAAATACCACTGATTAAAAAACCAGTTAAGATCACGACCAGTTACTTCTTCAAATGCAAGTCTTAGCTGATGTGCTTCCGCCGCCTTGAATTTGTTTGTTGTTAGGTAATTATTCAATGATTTGAAAAATGCACTATCGCCCACAAAATTTCTCAACATATTAAGTACACGTCCACCTTTTTGATAACTCACCTGGTCAAACATATCTTCTTTGTCAGCATAGAAAAAGCGAACAAGATCTTTTGATTCACTGCCACTCTGCAAATAGCCTTGCATGCCCTGGTAATTTTCAGCATCTCCGGCATCTTTACCATATTTATATTCTTCCCATAGTGTTTGACTGAAATCAGCGAAAGATTCATTCAATGTAAGATTGCTCCAGCTTTCTGCAGTAACATAATCACCAAACCATTGATGAAATAATTCATGTGCGATAGTGCTTTCCCAAGCATTTCCATCTACTAATTCTCTTGCATCTTGCTGAGCACTTTCCTGGTGAATAGTGGCGGTTGTGTTTTCCATTGCACCGGCTACATAATCTCTACCGGTTATCTGTGAGTATTTTACCCATGGAAAAGGAACACCAGTGGTCTTTGAAAAGAACTCGATCATTTCGGGAGTATTTCCGAAGATCTTTTTTGCAACAGATCCATATTCGGGTTCTACATAATAGTTTACTTCTTTGCCTCTCCAGGTATCTTTAATGACAGCATAATTGCCAACACCTAAGAAAAAAAGATAAGGCGAATGCGGTAGATCCATTTTCCAATAATCTGTTCTTGTGCCATCAGAATTTCTTTTTTGACTCATCAGTTTTCCATTGGAAAGAGTCACGTATTTATTATCAACAGTAACTGTAAGTTCTTCTGTAGTTTTCTGACTTGTTTTGTCAATTGTAGGAAACCATGCAGAGTTTGATTCAGTTTCTCCTTGTGTCCATATTTGCGTAGGCTTATCTTTTTCTTCTCCTTTCGGGTTTATAAAATACATTCCTTTTATCCCAAGAAAATCATCGGTGCCATATTTTTCCTGGTACTCATCTGGCTTGGC
>DASYQG010000560.1:0-4137 GCA_036005825.1 Chitinophagaceae bacterium
CAATACACAATCAATTCCCACAGTTACGAACACAAAGCTTCCTGTCCATAATTTTTTATTGATTGGAAAGAAATTATTCCAGCACAATGCAAGAAAGATCAATGTAACTCCAACCAATAAAAGCTTTGTCAATCCTTCATAACTATTTCCTTTTTCCTGTATCCATTTACCTGCAGCGTAGCCAAATGTTACATTCGCTATTGCCGGCAATGTGCTCAACAATCCTTCCGGATCAAATGCCACTCCTTCGCCATGATACAAATGATTTGCACCAAACACCCATAGGTCCAATCTTGTTCCTGCATTAGTCAGCATATCATAAGGATCATCCCCTCCGCTAAACATTCTTAGAATAAGCCAATATATAAAAAGGAAACTTACTGATAATGTCAGCACCGTATTTAATTTCAGATAACGGATCATTAACGCTGCGGCACAATATCCCAAAGCAATTCTTTGCAGCACTCCCATTATTCTTGTATGCCCGATCGGGTTGGCGGATAAGCCAACGCTTTCATTCCAATGAACAAAAGGAAACCAGTACATCAGGTAGCCTAACAGAAAAATAATGATAGTTCTTTTAAAAATTTTACCCAGCACTGCTGCGTCGCTCATATTCACCCATTTCTTCATCACAAAACTCATAGCATTACCAACAGCAAACATGAATGAAGGAAAAACAAGATCGGTGGGTGTAAAACCATGCCAGCTGGCATGATTCAATGGAGCATAAGAAGTATCGCCATTACCCGGTGTGTTTACAATGATCATAAAACAAACCGTCATACCCCGAAAAACATCAAGGGCGGTGAAGCGTGGAGATGGTTGCATAAGCAGTCGTTTAGTCTCCGAATGTAAAAATTATATTACAGAAACGCTATGATAATTTAGAAAGAGAAAAATTGACCTAAAAGAATTTTCGGATAAGCCAAATAATGAAAGTGCCGAGTAAGCTGAACAAGATCATTGTAACGATAGGAAAATAAAATCTAAAGTTTTCCTTTTCGATTCTAATATCTCCGGGCAAACGTCCGATCCAGTTCAATTTATCATGAAAAAAGTAAATGATGATACCAATTAAAATAACAATTGCACCAATACCAATGACCCATTTACCTGTTTCGCTGTTCATATTGCAAAGCTAAAATGAAAGAGTGTATCAGAAAGGATAACCGATACCGAGATTATAAATTATATTTTCTCTTCGCCATGATTTATGATTGAATTCTATTTGATCGATCACCCATGGATTTTGTCGCCAGGGCTCACGCAATGGAAAAGCAATATCAAGCCGGATAACAAATAATGTTATATCAAAACGAAAACCAACACCGGCATCAAAAGCTAACTGGCTTAAAAACTTACTGGTAAATTCGCCACCGGGTTTATGAGTATATGTGCTGTCATTCATCAACCAGATATTCCCGGCATCCACAAATAATGCTCCGTACAAAGGCCCCGACAACCTGAAACGAAGTTCTGTATTCAATTCAAGTTTCAGATCTCCTGTTTCATCAGGAAAAAAATTATTAGTGGTATCGACATATTTATAGGTACCGGGCCCTACAGAATGACTTCTGAATCCCCTCAGGCTATTATTACCTCCAATAAAAAATTGTTTTATAAAAGGAAGTTGAACAGAATTGCCATAAGGAATTCCAACACCAATGATCGCCCGGTTTGCCCATGAAGAATACAATCCAAGCTTTCGATAATAACGTCCGTCTAATTCAAATTTGATGTACTGTGAAAAAGGTACATTACGGATCATCACTTCTTTTCCATTTTTTACATCGGCGCCGGAAAACAAGCCAGCTAAATTTCCTGACAGGTCCAGAAAACCATTAAAGTAATAAGCATTGTTTCGCAGCAGTCCATTCGCCAATTCGTTGTAATTAAACTGGTAGGTAGAGCCAAGGATAAATTGTTTTTCTACAGCACGGGCCAGCAATGTATCCTGATGAACAAGTTGTTTATATTCCTCAGTAACTTTTCCCGGTTCAACATAATTAACCCGTATTGGATAAAGCTCATGTTGTTTTTGCAAACTTTCTTTCCATAAATAACCATAAGCAACACGGAAAGAATTAAGTGTATAAAGTTTTACACGATCAAGCATATCATATCCCACCTGGATATTTGTTCGTGGCATATAACCTCCTTTAATTCCAAAGTCGCCAAATGGAACAAGAACTTTTGGAATAGCATAATTTATTTCTCCGCCAAAACGTATTGCATTATATCCTTTTAATGCACCACTGAATTGTACATCCGAACCTGTATATGCACTAATGCTGAAATGCTCACCCCCTCTGAAGAGATTTCTATCTCTCCAGCTTAGAGTTATCAATGATCCGTTGAGATTATTGGAACGTGTTATTGTAGTAAACTCTGCCTTCAATGATTTTCTTGGCAATGGAGTTAAATAATAAAAAGCATGGAGATAGGCGGAGTCTGTTTGGGCATTGATCTCAAACCGATTTTTTACAAATTTGAAAAGATCAAGATTGACAAGGCGGCTAAGTGTAAGGTTGTGATCAGTCCTATTATACACATCACCGGGTTCAAAATTCATTGCCTGAGCAAACATGGAAGGCTTATATCTTTTTCTTCTGTCAATAATATAATATCCTTTATAATATTGCGCTTGTGAGCGGCTGCTATCAACCCGATCCATATTCAAACTGTAACCTGCATAGATCTGAACATCTTTTATCTTGTAAACTTGTTTAGATTCAACCGGGGCATCCTGCTTTATTGTTACATACATATTTGCAAGGTGATTGCCAAGCGTTGTATCTGTTTTTATCAGGATGAATTCGGGGCTGAAAAAATAAAACCCGTTTTCTTTCAGGTCAGCATCAATCCGAATGCGTTCCGCTTTGATAACATCAAGGTCAAAAGGTTTTCCAGCTTTTAATAAAGTTTTATCACTGCTCCTGGCAATTGTCAATGCAAGCACACTGCTGTCAGATGGGAAGCTTACTGCGGCGATCTTATATTGATCTCCTGCAACAATATTATACTGTGCATGTGCTCTTCTACGTCCTACGATCGTATCACCTGTCACCTTTGCATGGAAATAGCCTTTGTTTTCCATGTGACTTTGCAACACTTTAATATTTTGTTGCAGATCAACCTGGCTGAGTAATACCGGCGGCTCGCCATTCTTATCTCTTATTCTCCCAAAAAAAGAATTCTCCTTTTTATTTCTGAATAAATTATAAATAGAAAGTTTTATGGGAATACCCAGGAATTTTGAATTGGGTTTTGGTCTTGTCAACCCTTCAAGGTCTTCCTTCAAAACTTTTTTTTCACGAACAGTGGATGTTCCATTTACATTTGTTCTTGCCCCGGTATATAATTTATCGCCGGCTGGTAAATGTCTTGTATTGCTGCAAGCCGTTACCAGGAAATAAATCGATGTCAAAATGATGATATGATACTTATTTTTTTTCACTATTGTTTCTTTGTGTAATTCACACCATCAACTCTTTGGTTTTTTCTTTTCCTAAAAAGTTCTATGAAACGATTATAATCAACACTGATAAGAAAACTTATTCCTGCTTCAATGATATATCCATCAACAATACCTTCATATTGATTCTTACGATAAAAGCGAAGCATATATCTTCCATCTTTACTTAGTGAATAGTTGACGCTAAGATCCCCGAACACATTACTTACCTGCTGACTGCTGTTCTTTGGTCCTTCCAGTTCAAAATTGCTGCCAACAGAGACTGTTAGCCGCTCATTTAATAAACGTTTACTTACTCCAATGTTCAGGTCCGTCCTGCTTCTTTGTTCTCCTGTTGTATAGTCATCAGTTGAAGTCACATCAAATGTCAGGTCAACTCCATCAATAAGCCCTGCCGCAAGTTTATTGAGTTGTTCAGTCATCAACTTGCTGACGCTTTCCCGTGCATAAGATGAAGCGCTGAATAAAGGTGAGCTGCTTGCCAACGGATTTTGCCCGACAAAACGATTTAATAATAACAAAGCAAACACCTGGCGATTCGTTTCTCCCGGTTCTTGTCTTATTTGTTCAAGCCTGCTATCTACTTGGGTTATGATATCGTTTGAAACGCCATAGTTCTTGTCAGTAGGAAGTACTATATCAAATTCAAGCGTTGGCTG
>DASYQG010000561.1:0-3488 GCA_036005825.1 Chitinophagaceae bacterium
TCTACCATCGCCATGTTCGCCGCTAAGTGAGCCGTTATATTTTTTTACCAGTGTGGCTATCTCTTCAGCGATCGTTCTGAATAACTTGTTGCCTTCTTTTGTTTTTAAATTGATAATGGGTCTCAAATGTATTTCGCCTGATCCGGCATGTGCATAATGCACTGAATAGAGGTCATGCTTCTTAAGTATTTCATTGAAATCACGAATGTAATTGGGCAGATCATTTACATCCACTGCAGTATCTTCAATTACGGGCACTGCTTTTTCATCGCCGGGTAAATTGCTTAATAAACCAAGTCCTGCCTTGCGCAGTGTCCATATTTTTTTTGAGTCTTCGCCAAACAATAAAGGGAAGTGATAACCCAATCCTGCGGTTCTCATGTCTGCTTCAACATGTTTAGCAATTTCAATTATTTCATCCCTGTTTGTTCTTGCAAATTCAATAACCAGTATTGCACCCGGATCGCCTTGTACGAAAAAACGATTCTTGATCTGCTCTTTATTTTCTTTGGTGCATTCAAGGATATAATGGTCTATTAGTTCGCTGGCACTGGGTCTGTATTTTAAAGCTATAAGGTTTGCCCTTAGCGATTCATCAATAGAATTAAAGTGCACACAAAGCAGCCCCACTTCTTTTGGCGGTAGTAGTACTACATTCAGTTTTATTTCGGTAATAAAAGCCAGTGTGCCTTCTGATCCCGCGATCAGTTTACAAAAATTAAAATCCTCTTTGCCCACAGTGAATGGTGCTGATTCCAATAATGAATCGATCGCATATCCTGTGTTTCTTCTTTCCACAGATTTTTTTGGAAATTCTTTCCTTATCTCTAGCTGGTTTTCATAATTGCTCAAAATGCTTCTTATTGATCTGTAAATATCTGCTTCCAGTCCTGCTCTTTCACACTTTGCATGAAACTCATCAATATTTACTGATTTAAATTCTGCTTCATTTCCGTCACTCAGTAACGCCTTTACTTCCAGTAAATGTTCTCTTGTGCTTCTGTACACTACAGAGTTGGATCCGCATGAATTATTACCGACCATTCCGCCGATCATGGCCCTGTTGGCAGTTGACGTTTCTGGTCCGAAAAATAAACCATGGGGTTTCAGAAACATATTTAATTCATCGCGGATAACACCGGGTTGTACCCTGATCCAATTTTCTTCTTTATTCAGTTCTATTATCTGTGTAAAATATTTTGAAACATCTACAATGATGCCATTGCCTACTACTTGTCCTGCCAGCGAAGTACCTGCTGTTCTTGGGATCAATGAAGTCTTTTCTTTGCGGGCAAATTGAATGAGAAGTTTAATGTCTTCAATAGTTCTTGGAATAGCCACTGCTAATGGCATTTCACGATAGGCTGATGCATCTGTAGCATACAGGGTACGCATCGTAATGTCATAAAATAGTTCTCCTTCGAGTTGTTGTTCTAACCGCCGCAGTTTCTCGTTCATTAACTGTGAAATGTTGATTGGTTGTAAGTGGCCAAAATTAATCCTTTTGAGTTGTTGTTCGTTGTTTTTATCAACAACACGAAGTTTGGAATTCCTTTTATTATTGTAGTTATTAGTTTGCTTCGGCCTACTGAACTATATTGATCATGTCATATTAAGACGGCCTCGCAATGACGAACACTCTGCGCACCAGAAAGTATTTTTCAAAATTCCGGGGTATTCGTCATTGCGAGGCTTGCCAAAGAAACTCGATAGAATATAGAATGATATTGGCAAGCCGAAGCAAACTAAATGTTCCAAAACTATTTAAAGCTTTATTCGATAGATCATTTCATGTTGATTAGAATTACGAAACGTACAAGTGAGTGACACAACAGGCGATGATAGTAGTACTGCAGTCGGTTATCAAATCATTTTCTTTTTCCAATGATTACTTCGCAAATAAAAGAAGGCGGGTATAAACATGCAGACCCAGTAAAGCCATTCGCTCATCCACCCAATTGTGATCGAAAGTTTTAGTTTTTCAAGAACGACATATATATAGGTACAATATAGAGTGATCGTTACCGCTTCAATCAGGAAAGTAACTTTTGTATTGCCCGTACCAGTAACTGCATGAAGCCATACAACAGAGAATGACATAAGTATCATGGCGATTGAAACAATCCTGATAACCGGGATGCCGGCACGTATAAATTCATCTCCCTGGCCATAGATGGAAAGAAATAGTTGAGGAAAAAGATTGAGCAGCAAACAAAGAACGATGGCAATGCTGGTACTCAACTTAACTATCTTTTTAATGACGAAAATGACCTGGTCTTTTTTGCCTTGTCCAATAATGTTACTTACCATGCTATTGCTGGTAGAAGCAAATGCCCAACTCATACAGCCGAACATGCCAAATACATTTCGCATAACGTTTGAAATAGCTTGTGGTGTATCAGACGTTTGATTTCTTTCAATAAGAATAAAGAAAAACTCCCAGCTCATTATGCTGATGGCATGTTGAAATACGAGTGGCGCTGACATCGCAGTAATGAGTGACGCATTTTGTTTATCCCAACGTAAATTTTTAAATAATGCAAAGCGCTGCGCTATTCCTTTTTGATGTATGACAATATAAATAACAAACATGCCCATAAACTCGGCAATAATAGAGGCATAGGCTGCTCCGTTAAAACCCAATTCAGGTAATCCCCATTTACCAAAGATCAATGTGTAATCAAAAACGACATTGGCTACTGCTTCGGCAATTGTTCCCATTACCATGTATTTACTTTGATTGGTGCCGACAAGCAAAGCATTTCGCATTTGATAGATATATAAAAATGGCAAACCCCAAATACGGATCTGTAAAAAACTGATCGCCATTTCTGCTTTTTCAGGTTCATGTAATATAGACCGAAGAAGTGTGGGCGTAATAGTATACGAAAGAGTAATTGCTATAGCTGCGACCAGCATTGCATTGAAAATTCCCTGGTTAAAAATTTTACCAATCTCTTCGGTTTTGTTTTCACCTGCTCTGCGACTGATAAGTGCCAGCAAGCCGTTATTCATTGCAAAACCAATAGAACCAAAAATCAAGTAATAAACTCCCGTAATACTGGCGACAGCTAAAACTGTGGAAGAATAATGCCCGAGAAAAATATTATTAGTGATAAAATTCAGTTGCGGCACAAGAATAGCAATGCTTACAGGCAGTGTCAGTTTGATGATCTGCTTGTTGGTGATCTTTAGTTGCAGGCTATTTTGAAGTCTATCCATTGAGTAAAGGGCTGCAAGATAATAACTAGGTTTGAGGTTTGAAGTTTGAGGTTTGAAGACAGCTAACTAGAACAGGTTTTGCCCCGGACTGATTTTTGTTCTAACATTGCACGCAATAAAATCAACTATCTGAAACCTTCATTTCATATTAAGTCTGAGGCGGAGTATAACCCGGCCAATTCGATCTTGCTGATGATAGCAGGTGTAAGGCATTGCAGTTATGCGATCATGAACTATTTATCAAAAGAATTAGTTGAATTTGGATA
>DASYQG010000562.1:0-4750 GCA_036005825.1 Chitinophagaceae bacterium
CCAAAGTTGGTAAACACTTGTGTGGCCAATTGCTTTTTATCTACCAATGAACTATAAAGTCGTGATGATTTCCCGCTTGTGAGAATATCACTGAGGATCGTGAGTGCATAATAGTCTTCATTTTTTGCATCAGGTACATGCCAGCTGATCCCCAAATAAGGAGTGGCTACATCTTTTTGCATCATTACTCTTCTTTCACCGGTGTGTGGCGGTTCAACAATATTCACTTTTGGTGGCGCAGGTTGAGCAGGAATAGGCTCAATATATTTTTCAGCCAGTTTTTTTACTTCATCAAATTTTACATTACCAGAAATAACAGTTACACAGTTATTGGGAGCATAGTAGGTTTTAAAATATCTTTCAAGGTCGGTTTGCTTCCAGTTTTTCATATCATCTTCATACCCGATAACCGGCCAGTGATATGGATGTTCCAGGAATGCAACACCTTGTGCAGTCTCAAAAAGTAATCGCCATGGAGAGTTTTCAAGGCCAGTACTTCTTTCACTAAGCACAACACCTCTTTCGCTTTCCACCATTTTTGGGTCAATACTTAAACTTGAAATACGATCTCCTTCCAGATCAAAAATCACTTCGGTGGCAGAAGAGGGGAACCAATTTGTATAAACTGTTACGTTTTCTGTTGTGTAAGCATTATTGGCGCCGCCATTGAACTCCATTGTCTGGTCAAACATTTTGGGGCCAAATTTTTTGGCGCCGTTAAACATCATGTGTTCGAAAAAATGGGAGAGCCCTGTAATGCCCTGGTATTCGTTGCGGCTGCCAACTTTATAAAACATATACATATTTGCATTAGGTATGGAATTGTCTTCAATTACAAGAAACTTCATACCATTTTTTAACGTAAAAGTTTTTACATCTTCAGCTTTCATTTGTGCCTGTGTTGACATGACAAACAGAACAAAAGCTATTGTAATAATTCTTTTCATAAAATATAATTTTGATCAGCATTAAAACTAAGAAATCTTCGGTTATCAACTCCGCCATCCATAAAAAAGAAAACCCCGTCTCTGACGGGGTTTAAAATATCTCCTTTTATCTTATTTTATTTCAAAATCTTTTTTGAATGACATAAATGTAAAACGATAAAGCGAATTGGTAGGATCAAGCTGTGTTGCTTTCAAATAGTGGTTATAAGCTTCTGCGATATAATGATTTTCTTCCAACACAAAACCCAGGCGGAAATTCATTTCTGCATCTGTTTCGGTTGCTTCATGTTGTTTAATGGTGTTATAAAAAGCAACATAATTATCTTTTGTTACATAATGTAGATATTTCCTGTCTTCATTTTCTGGATCACCTTTAACAGTAGCACTCCAATAGTAAACTTTACCCGATTGAATTAGTTTTAGTAATTCCGAAATATCTACATGCTTTTTCTTTATTGATTTTGCTAATAAAACTTTGGTCTTGCTGTCATCATACAATTTAAAATCAAAGTCATCAGCCTCTGTATAAGATTTCCAGGAAAGAGGAATGGTGCCGGAAACATAATTGACTGAATCCAATCGGGGATCAACCCAAACATTATTGATATCGCCACGGCCAACTGCTCCTACATTTGCCATATAATTTTTCCTGTTCTTTTCAGGGGAACCGTGCGCCTTAGTGAACTCACTCCAGATATATTTTACATAATTGGCATTGACAGAACTCTTATTTACAACACACGAATCTTTAAGACTGCTAATAGGATAGTTACCAGGCTTATTTAATGAGAACATTCTCGCTTCATTGCAGATAAGTGTAGCAACGGAACCGGCAGGCACCTTTATTACAGCATCATTTTGAAGAATACCACCAATTTTTGCTTTTGTTTCTGTTTTGTTACTGATGACTGAAATATTTCCTTTCATACTATAAATAACAAACATATTATCCTGGGACACTGCAACAAAAGAAAGAACCATCAGATATGTTGCAAAAGTTATTTTTTTCATGTTAATTTTTTTGTTAGTGGTGTTCATGTGTATTTGTTTTTTCCTGTTCATGTGGCTGACCTTCACCTGGGTGATGATGATGAGTGAAAACCGTTGCGAATTTAAATTTTTTATGCATCCATACCGCAATTGCCTCGTAAAAATAAATTATGTCTACGGCAAGTATTATTACTACTAGTGTTAGTTCCATTTCAAGTTTTATCCCATATCTATCAAATAAACGAAAGCCGAGGTAAGCAAAAAGGAAAGCCGAAAATAACTGGGCAATCTTTGCTACTAAATGAAACCAAATATGGTTTTCAAGATAATACCGAATAAAGAGTGACATGTGCAACCAGCCTATAAATATTGCCACAAGCCATCCCGCCCATTCCGGTGCCTTTTTTATGTAGTTATTTTCCAGCACCATTGAAATAATATTGGCATGCACTATAATTCCGTTCATATCCGGCGTTGTTTTACCAGCATAGTTTTCGTTCATGGGAGTGAATTTTTTATCTTCAACATCATAAGGATTATCGCTTGCATAAGCGAGAAGTACGATCTTATCTTTAAAGATGCTGGAATCAACCCGGTCAAGCATTACATCTTCATTTTCTCTCACATGATAATTTTTGATTTTCTCATTATAACGACGTGTGTAATTGATCATTTCCACTTCGTTATGCCTTTTCTCAAGCCTCTCGTAAGCTTTTTCGTTATATAATCTTATAATAGAACTTGTAAAACTGGGATACTCTTTATCGTGGACTTTTTCAAATGGTGAATACATGCGTATTGTCCCACCTTCCTCGCCGATCAGATTTGCATAACCTCTATTTTGTAATGAAGAATCAAAATAATCAGGTAGCAATTCAAATTCATGTTTATGATGAAGATGCTCCTGGTCAAACCGACTAACTGTTACAAGGTTGTTTGTTCGTTTAAAAACTGCACTTAATAAAGAGTCTTTTTCTGTCTCTCTTGGTCCATCGAAATATACATCTAATCCCATTACTTTGGGATGCATCGAAGAGATTTTTTCAATAAGCATTGCGATCTCAGCTCGGTCGATATGGCCAATATTGACCACTTCAATGTTTGTGTCAAAATGGGTGGTATCAGCTTTACCGGCTTTTGCATAAGCTATGTCGTTAAGGTCAAAATCTTTTATGGCTAGTTTCATAGGATCAAGCACATGCAAATTCAGCGGGACGAATTTTACAATTATAATAAACAGGAAAACCATAAGTAGTGAAAAGATCGTATCCCTTTCATACAGGTATTTGGTTACATGACTGACGTATCGCTTTGTGTGTCGTACAATGTGATGGTGTAGCGCCATAATTTTTGCAAATTAAGCGTTTGTCTGCCACTGTATACAAAGTAATTACGTCAATAACCGATTGTTCTGAATAATATAAACCATATTGGGATTTTTACGATTATTGCCAACCCGATGTCTTGCTGAAATCCTGTAAATTAGCATCGTATATGCCAAGAGCCCTTTCAGCATTTATAGCATCTATTTTATTTTCCTGCCTTATTCAAACTAAAGTGGTAGGACAGGTTGCGCCAAACCCGCAGGACACAGGTGGTCATCGCACTTTTGCCATGATCATGGGCATATCAACTTACAAGTTTATCCGGCCACTTTCATTTGCAGATAGTGATGCAGAACTCTTCCGTGACTTTTTAAAATCGAGCGGAGGGGGCAAATTACCTGACTCTAATATTTATTTTTTAAAAAACGAAGAGGCCAAGGCAGCAAACTTTTTGGTAAAAGGAATGAGCTGGCTTCGTAACCGGAATCTTAAAGCTGGTGATCGTTTATATATTTATCTCGCCGGTCATGGCGATGCCATTAACCAGGATGAATACTTTTATTTGACCTACGACTGCAATCCAGCCGGCGATAAGAATAATTACCTGATCACTGGCACCATTCAACTCTATAATTTAAAAGTTCGTATTGCTGAAGCAAGCCGCAAAGGTGTTGAAGTAATTTTTATAATGGATGCTTGTCGTACAAACGAGCTGCCGGGTGGCGGTGAAGGTCAGCAACAATTGCAGGCTGCTATTTCTGAAAAACAAGCTGGCGAAATAATTATGCTTGCCACGGGGGCAGGTCAGGAATCGTTGGAAGATCCGCTGATCGGGAATGGACATGGGTTATTTACTTATTATCTTGTTGACGGTCTTACAGGTCTTGCAGATACAGAGGGTGCACATGATAATTTGGTTACGTTGGATGAGTTGGAAAAATATATCGCAACAACGGTACCTGCTTATGCTCAGCAAAAATATAACCGCAAACAAAACCCCTTTCTATGCTGTGATGACAGCAAAAAGAAAGTGATCTCGAAAGTTGATACTACTTTTTTAAAGAAATGGATACTTACAAGGAAATTAACTGGCCAGCTACAACGAAATAATGAGGCATTGACAAAAGGCGGTGGTATTGCTATGAAGCGTGGATTTGCTATCAGGAATGATCATGATATCAGCTTTGGTTTGTTTACTAATGTATCTGATACCAGTATCATTGATCTTTATAATTCTTTCAACCAGGCATTGAAAAATTTTAATTTAACCGGCAATGGAAATTCGGCCGAAGAATATTATCAGCAATTAAATAAACTGGCGCCATCCAGCAATTATACTATCGATGCAAAACTTAGCCTTGCTACCGAATACATAAATTTTGCACAAAGCAAGATCAATCTTTATCTCGAAGGCCGCGATGTTAACTCTATCCAACGTATCCGTTCGCAACTTGATGCAGATGATAAATCAGATGAGATAACAAACAG
>DASYQG010000563.1:0-5158 GCA_036005825.1 Chitinophagaceae bacterium
CCGAACAAAAACTTATCAAGATCAACACACAGAATATTCTTTTCATATGTGGTGGGGCTTTTGATGGTATTGATAAAGTGATTGCACGCAGGGTACAAACAAATACGATCGGTTTTAATGTAGATAAAGAGCTGCAGGATACAATGAAGAAGAATTTACTGAAATATGTAAATGCTCCTGACCTGAAAACTTTTGGATTGATACCCGAGTTGCTTGGACGTTTACCTGTAGTTACGCATCTTGATCCATTGGATGCTCCTACTCTTCGTGCTATTCTTACAGAACCAAAGAATGCATTGATAAAACAGTATAAGAAATTATTTGAGCTGGAAGGTATCAATCTTACTATTGATGCTCCCGTTCTTGATTTCATGGTTGAGAAAGCAGTGGAATATAAATTAGGTGCCCGCGGTCTTCGCAGTATTTGTGAAAGTATTTTAACCGACGCCATGTTTGAACTGCCCAGCACGAATGAAAAAACTTTTATGCTGGATATTGAATATGCAAGAAGGAAGTTTGAAACAAGTAAGATCAGCTTGTTGAAAGTGGCATAGGAAAGTCAAAACTAAAAAGTTAAAAGTAAAAAATAATACCCCTGTATAAGGGGTTTTTTATTTCCATAACTTCAATTTTTAAATCATCCATTATGAAAGAATTGATCGATCGTTTGATGGCGCAGGGATTAACTGAGCAACAATCATTGAAAGCAATTGAAGTGGTAAAAGATTTTGCCAAGGAAAAATTTCCAGTTTTTTCCGGGGCTATTGAAAAGATGTTTGATAAATATAAACCGAAGGATGAGGATGATTTTTTAGAGTAATTTTATTTAAATCGCAATATGACTCCAATATCATGAACTACCTAAAAGAATAGTTAGGTTTCATATCTCTTATGTAGACAATTCCACTAAAAATATCCGACCAGTTTGCAAGAAAATAACGATCAAAAAACGGTGCCATAAAGATCCCCTGCTTTAGCCAATCACAGTTATTCTTTTTGAAATCAAGAAAAGCGTAATCGAATTTAGTTTTTGAAAAAACATATTCAATGCTGTTCCTTTTTGGAGTTGGAAGTTTTTTTATTTCATTTTCCTCAATACCTCTGAACCCACCAGACGATACAAAGACGATCGAATAGATATCGTCTTTAAATGGAGTACCCGCCATTAGCTCACCAAATGTCTTTACATCTACTGGTTTACAACATTCACTAAACTCCTCTATTTTGTAACAAAACCTGGACGCATGGTATGCCGAAACATTGATGATTATTTTTTCCCCTGGATAAAGAAAATTTAGCATCCAGACCAGGTTTTCAGCCATTGCGCTGTCTCTTGCAGCCAAATAATTGGCTGTTACTTTGACATCTTCCGCTTCGTTTGCAAAACTAAATCTCCGGTTTAACCATGTGACAAAATATTTCACATTCGTCCACTGCCGTATTATTGTCTGGACTTCCTTTACATTTTGCGATTTGGTTTTATTCATTGCAGCAATTAAAAAATCTATTTTTTCTAATAAGATCCTGGCGTACGAGTCCACTAAAAATGCTTTATAACCGAATTGCCTCAAATTGCCCAATAAGGAAACAAAAGTTTTATCAATGATGCTGTCATCACATTGAAGAAAATTGCAAGTTTCTTTGAGAAGGTCATTAACAGCGCTGTCCAGTCGCATCTGAAAATCCAGACCAAATAACTCTAATTTTTTTTCTTTAATTCTTGTTTGTAAAAAAGGAACAATGTTGAAGCCGTAACTCGCATTGAGGATATTAGGTCCGAAGAATGTGTCGAAACCGCTGATGCTATCTGTTTGACTTATTTTATTTTGAAAATAATTTATATCTACATTACTATTATCAAACGCCACCACTTTAAATCCCAGGCTATCTATCAAAAATTGCATCATTTGTGAGATCACCTGGTAAGATGTTCCATCACCGTAGTCTGTCTCGGACAATATTACAATTCTTTTATTGGCAATACTACTTTTAAGAAAATTGAAATTCTTGGGATCACCATTAGGATCGAAAGGAAAACTGTTGTCTTCAATACATTCAACTGCAACAGAATTTACGGGCTGCTGGCTCTTTAGGTTTTGATAGCTAAGACTGAAAGCTATTAGAAAAATAATAGACAGCCATTTCACTCTTACTTCCTGGCACACGATAAGCATAAACTCGCTGGTTAATTAGGAGATTGAATCTAATCTAATTTGCTACCATCACAAAACCACTCAAATAAAAAAACCCTGGATTTAATTGGGGCTTGTGAAAAAGATTTTTATTGTCCAGATTAATAAATCTTATGACAACTCGGAATTATGTGAGTAACAGCAGCATTTATTATCAATAACTATAATTGAACCTTGCCTTTTTATCCCCTATCATTACTTCAAATTCACCCGGTTCAGTTATTGTTTTTAATTGAGCATTTACAAATGCCAGGTCATTTCTATCAATTGTAAATGTTACCTGTTTGCTTTCTCCGGCATTTAAACTGATCTTCTGAAATGCACGCAGCCGTTTCATACTGGGAGTTATACTTGCATATAGATCATGAGTGTATAATTCCACAGCACGTTTGCCTGCACGGCTACCCGTATTTTTTACTGTAACGGTTATGTCGAGCCTGGCATCACCCTTAAGAGTAGTGCTACTTAATTGAAGATCGCTGTATTCAAAAGTTGTATAACTCAAGCCCCAGCCAAAAGGATAAAGAGGGTCATAGCCACTGCCGGCATTATCATTAAAAACTTCTCTTACTTCTTCGGTTGGTTTGCGATCGTACAATACAATTTCACCCATGCTTTTGTGATACGTAAATGGCAAACGACCATCCGGATTATAATCGCCAAACAATACATCGGTAATTGCTTCAGCTGTTTTCTTTCCACTCCAGTAAGCCATAAGAATGCCACTGGAAGCAGGCTCAATGTTGGTAATGAATCTTGGTCTGCCCTCAGTAAGAACAAGGATGACAGGTTTACCCGTTAATTGTGCAGCTTTTACCAATTCCACTTGTTCATCTGGCAATGCTAGTTCTCTTGTGTTGCCAGGACTTTCAGCATAAGCTTCTTCACCAATACACATGATGATCACATCAGCTTTGTCAGCCGCTCTTTTTAATGAGGCAGTGTTATAATTTTCAACTGCATTAAATCCTTTCCCTGTAGTGGTTGTAACATTTGCAGCGCCTATCTTATCTTTTATTGCCTGTAAAATTGTTTTGCTGTCTGCCGGGTACCATTGTTCATTATTGCCTTGCCATGTATAACTCCAGCATCCATTGAGTGCGGTAATACTTTGCGCAGATGGACCTGCCACTAAAACCTTCATAGTTTTTGAAAGAGGCAAAATATTATTCTTGTTTTTCAGCAATGTCATTGCTTCTCTTGCTGCATCTAATGCCAAGGTTTGATATTCAGGTTTACCAAAGTTTGCTTTAGCAGCCGCCTCAGGATAAGGATTATCAAACAAACCAAGTTTAAATTTTAATGTGAGAATTCTCTTGACTGCTTCATCAATCCGGTTCATGGAAACCTCTTTCAATTTTACCGCCTCGAGTAACAGATCATAAAAAGAGAAATCTGTTGGCACCATACTCATATCAATACCTGCATTCACTGCCATTACAACTGCATCTCTTGGTGTAGCCGCAACATTATGCCTGTCATGAAGTCTCTTTATATCTTCCCAATCCGTAACAACAACACCTTGAAATCCTAACTCTTTTCTTAAAACATCGGTCAATAAATATTTACTGGCATGAACCGGCTCCCCATTGATCTCACCTGAATTGATCATTATAGTAGAGGCGCCTGACTTTACTGCTTCACGAAACGACGGCAAATAATATTCTCTTAATTCAATTTCAGGGATGTAAGCAGGAGTTCTGTCTTTTCCATTTCGTGGTCCTGAATAACCAAGATAATGTTTTAAACAACTTGCTACAGCAGTTGGATTCTTTAAACCATCTTCTTCATAAGATCTCACTGCTAATCCGCCCATTGTTTTTGCTATATAAACATCTTCACCATATGTTTCAGGAAAGCGGCTCCATAAAGGTTGGCGTCCAATATCGAGTACAGGTGCAAAATTCCATCTTACGCCTGAAGCTCTCAACTCATTTGCAGTAACCTTTGCGGCGGCTTTTATATATTCAGGATTTCTTGTAGCCGCCATGGCAAGGTTTTGAGGGAACAATGTTGAATTCAATGTATACGTCTGTCCATGCATACCATCCAGTCCATAGACTACAGGAATTTTCAATCTTGTTTTTTGCGCTTCGTCCTGTATCGTCGTGATCACCTCATTCCATTTATCAACAGAGAAGCCATGTGCATTTACATTCAGAACAGAACCTACATGATAATCCGATAATGCTTTCTTTAATGCAGCAGGATCAATATTGCCTTCTGTATCACCCCAACCTCCTTTAGCAATAACAGCAAAGGTCACCTGTGTCATTTGTCCAACTTTTTCTTCAAGGGTCATTTGCTTCAGCAGTGCATTTAATTTTTGTTCATCAGCTTTTGTTAACTGGGCATTGGATGCGATAACACCAATAACAGCAAGAATGGCAAGTATCGATTTTCCCATAAAATGTTTTATTAAAAGGATAACAAGATATTTAATTTATGCATACTAATTTTTTAAATAATCGTAGGGATTAGCTATTAATTATTACGTATAAATAAAAAAACCCCGAATTAATCGGGGTTAGTAAAAGGGTACTTTTGGTTTTCCAGATCAGACTAAGTCCCATCAAAAGGACCTGGCCCTCACCCATCCAAAATAATATAAATCTATTCCTTCAAAATTAAATTTAATGATTCTCGAAGATAATTAATAGTAACAATTAGTCCTACTGTGTTGTTGTATTTATTTCTATAAAATATTTCTGGATAAGAAAAAGACCACTCCGGAGGTATAGATGCAAAATAAACACCGACTAAATGATATTTATTATTCTTTTTATAATACACCGGGGAACCAGAGCTACCATGCATGTCCCCCGGATTATAAACAAATATATATTTATCCGTATTATTAAAAACACTGTCGCCAACAGTATATAAGGTATCACAATAAGGATATAAATCATTTTCGGTACGTTTACTATAACCATACGAATACAATCTCGTATTTATATTTAGTT
>DASYQG010000564.1:0-2565 GCA_036005825.1 Chitinophagaceae bacterium
GGTGGCCATGCTGACATATGAAAAGCCATATAATTTGCAAATTCATCAATAGAAGAGATCATGGCGCCCATAGCACCCCAGCTTCCATCTTTTGTATCATGCAGCAATATTTCTTCATTCCACTTTTCATTCAGCCAGCGATAGCCATGAGCCAATTTATCGGGAGCAACATCGGCATACTCATAGGTTGTTGTTTTCATTCCCAGAGGTTCCCAGATATTTTTCTTGATATAATCCTGGTAACGCATTCCTGAAACAGTCGTGATAATTTTTCCAAGCAATGCAAAACCAAGATTGCTGTATTCATAAGCAATGCCCGGTGGATTACTGAATGAGATTTGTTTTCCAATAAATTCAAGCAGGTCTTTATCGGTATCTGCAAGCTGGCGATCACCCCACGGATTGTCTTCAGGAAAGCCAGCACTATGTGATAATAAATGACGAACAGTTATATGTGGTGCATCAGCTGTCGGGTATTTTAAATTTTTTAATTCTGGTATGTATAAATAAGCAGGATCATCCAAATTTAATTTTCCTTCATCACGCAACTTTAAAATTGCCATTGCTGCAAAACTTTTACTCATGCTTGCAATGCGAAACAATGATGATGAGGTAACTGTAATTTTTTTATCAATATCTGTATAACCAATATTTCCTTTATAAACCAATTTACCATCCACAACTAATCCATAAGCAACTCCTGGCAAATGATTAGAATCAGCATAGTCTTTAAAAATTTTATCAATGATAGGGAACGCTTGCATAATTTTTTCCATTCGTCCCGCATCGGCAAATGTAGCTGGTTGATAAGCTGTATCGAAATTCGTTGTAACCTGGGTATTACTAGCTGTTTGAGTTTGATTACAGGCTATTAAAAAGCCTGCAGCTAAAAAGAGAATAAAGACCTTCATGTTTTTTGTGTTTTGATACAAGATAAACTATAATTCATTTTTCATCTTTTACCTCTTATTTAAAAGCTTTCCACGGTCAAGAACTTTTCCTCGTCGAATTACATTATCAATAGACAATGTATTCGAAATGTTTTCCAATGGGTTTTTATTCAGAATAAGAATGTCTGCATTTTTATCTTTTTCAATCGTACCACTTTGGGTTAATACTCCCAGCCATTCAGCCGCATCATGAGTTGCTATTCTTATTATTTTATCATTGGGAATTCCGGCGTCTGAAAAAAGTTGTAATTCCTGGTGAAGACTATAGCCGGGAATAATATTTTGATTATTAAAATCTGAACCGACCAATAACGGAACACCTGCCCGATAAGCCATATTCACGTATTCCAGGTTCAACTTTAATTCGTTGTCAAAATTATAACCTGGGGGAAACATAGTGGAGAACACCTTATTTTGCTGATCCCATCCTTTTTTTGTTTCAACCGGAACGGTAAATGGCCAGGACTTAACAAGACTATCCCCATACTTTGAGTTTATAACATTTTTTGTGATCAAGGTTGGATCGTTTGCTACTTTTTTATCAGCCATCAGTTTTAATATACGGATAGCAGTATCAGAATGAGGGTCTGTAAATGCCAGATCACAATACGGTCCTGAATGTACCAGGCCATCAATTCCTGTTTCTATCGCCTGTGTCCAGGTTGTTGCTCCCAAATGTCCGAGAACTCTAACTTTATTTTTATGTGCCTCATCAACTATAACTTTTAGAATATCCACCGGCATATTTGCATACACCTTAATAAATTGAATGCCCGCTTTGCTTTCACGTTGTACTTCGGCCCTCGCTTCTTCAGGGGTACGAACAACTACTGACATTGTTTTAAACATTGGGTTTGAAAACTCGAGTAGTGGTCCACAAGTAAATATTTCAGGGCCTGCCAGTTCTCCTTTTTTTACTGCTAGCTGTAACGCAAGACCTTCATCAAGAAAATCTGCTGTTTCTCTTACTGACAATACACCATAATATAGGAGGCTGTTTAAAGCCCATTCAGCAGAAGGCTGATCATATGTTACATTCATCTCAGGAAAACCATTCACTAAATTAAGTGTACGGTAATTCATTGTAATGTGACCGTGCATATCATAAAGACCCGGCATTACAAATTTGTCTTGAGCATCTATGAAATTACCAAACTGGTATTTATCTTTTTCATCGCCGTTTTTAATGGCTTCAATTTTTCCATTGTTGATCAGAATAAGTTGATTTTTCTTTGGCTTGCCACCATTTCCATCTATTAAGGTGCCTGCCAAAATCCCTGTATCATATTTTGGCTTTGAACAACCAGAAAAACCGGAATAAAAAATGATGACAATAATAAACAAGATGGTAGCTTGTTTCATGGTGGTTTTATTTAAAGAGAAAATCTACAGCTAACGATTTTATCAGCTTCTTTTAAGCGCTATATCTATCCCGAACTTTGTCAAGCAATGCTTTTATTCGTGGATCCTCTTCTATACCATCCATCATGGGAAGCTCAAGCATATAATTAAAGGGTCCCATTTGCTGTTCAATGCATTTATGCATGTAATAATATGTCTTATCCATATCTCTTAATGACCACCAAACCATCATCAGGTCAGGGTCGAGAACAGC
>DASYQG010000565.1:0-4168 GCA_036005825.1 Chitinophagaceae bacterium
GGGTCGTTGGTTCGATCCCAACAGGGTCCACGATAATTGCGGAACATGGTTCCGCTTTTTTATTTTATTACTTGAAAGGTTCTTTAACCTTTTGTTAACCGCGACAAAAATACTTTTGTCTATTACACAACTGAATATGAAAAAATTTTTATTTGTAGCTGTAGCATTTTCTTTCTCATTATTTCTTCATTCACAGGATAAACCTTCTTCGAAAACAAAGAAAAAAGATTGGAGTAAAGTAAAGCTAACCAACCGTGCCAATGATCATTTTATGTTTCAATATGGAATGACCACCTGGTCAAAGAAACCTGATAGTATCAATACAAGAGGCTGGTCCAACAGCGTGAATGCTTACATAATGATCGATATGCCTTTTAAAACGGATCCCCGCTTTAGCATAGCATTTGGTCCTGGCATTGGCGTCGATAATATGTTCTTTGAAAAAACCACTGTTACGATAACAAATCACCTGAAACCACTGGAATTTAAAAATCTTGCAGACACCAACCATTTTAACAAATACAAATTGGTTAATGCATATGCAGAGTTGCCGTTGGAGCTTCGTTTTGTTTTGAATCCCCAGAATACCAACAAAAGTTTTAAGGTAGCCATTGGTGCAAAAGTAGGTGTGCAGGTATCTGCACACACCAAGGGGAAAGAATGGAAGGATAAAAATGGTAACCTGGTCGCGGGATTCGATGATAAATTCATTCAGAAGAATAAAGACAAATATTTCTTTAATGGCAATCGCATTTTAGGTACGTTTCGTATGGGTTATGGATTCCTTACAGCGTTTGCTACCTATCAATTCGGGAGTTTAATAAAGGAAGGTCTTGGGCCCCAGGTAAAACCATACGTAATTGGCTTAACGATAAGTGGCCTTTAAAAAAGAAAATAAATAAAATTTTAAAAGCAATCTGTCTTCACGGATTGCTTTTATTTTTGCAACAATACAATTGCTTAAAAGAAATAATGCTCGACAAAAAAAACAGTATAGGAAAAGAGGAAAAGGCGGTATTAGTGGGATTAATTCACAAAGACCAAACAGAAACACAAGTACATGAATATCTTGATGAGCTTGCTTTTCTTGCGGAAACAGCCGGTGCCGTCACGGTAAAAAGATTTACGCAAAAACTTTTGCATCCAGATAGTAAAACATTTGTTGGCAAAGGAAAGTTGGAGGAAATAAAAAACTACTGTGAGCAAAAAAATGTTCGTGTTCTAATTTTTGACGATGAGCTCAGCGGCGCTCAGATCAACAATATTGAAAAAGCTACCGATGTAAAAACCATTGATCGCAGTGACCTTATCCTTGACATATTTGCAAGAAGAGCTAAGACTGCACAGGCAAAAGCACAGGTTGAGTTAGCACAATACCAATATATTTTACCAAGACTGCGTGGTATGTGGAAACACCTTGAACGTTTGGGAGGTGGTATTGGTACCAGAGGTCCCGGTGAATCTGAAATTGAAACTGACCGCCGTATTGTTCGTGATAAAATTTCTTTGCTTCGAAAAAGGTTAAAAGAAATAGATAAACAGGCTTTTACACAACGAAAGGATAGGGGTGAATTTATTCGTGTTGCATTGGTGGGGTATACGAATGTTGGAAAATCAACACTCATGACTTTGCTGAGCAAGAGTGATGTATTTGCCGAAAATAAATTATTTGCCACGCTGGACACTACGACAAGAAAAGTTGTTTTTGAAACCACTCCATTTTTATTAAGTGATACTGTTGGATTCATCCGTAAGCTGCCACACCATCTTGTTGAAAGTTTTAAAAGCACCCTGGATGAAGTAAGGGAAGCGGATATTTTAATTCATGTCGTTGACATCTCGCATTCCGCCTATGAAGAACAAATGGGTGTTGTAAACAAAACACTCCAGGATATAAAAGCATTTGATAAACCCATTATCGTGGTCTTTAATAAAATGGACCTGTATGAAAAAAATGTGTTTGATGAATGGCTGGATGAAAGTGTAAAAAAAGAAATATTGGAAGACCTGCATGAACGATGGGAAAGGGAAACAGATGGTAAGGTGGTCTTTATTTCAGCAATTGAAAAAAGAAACCTTGAACTGCTAAGAAAAACAATTCTTGATAAAGTGAGAGAAGTGTACAAAGTTCGTTATCCTTATAAAACTGAATTTCTTTTTTAAATTCAAAAGTCAAAACTAAAAAGCAAAAAGTGGTTTAGGTAGGTTTTAAGTTTTGACTTTTAACTTTTGAATTTTGAATTTCCTCGTCATGAAATGGCATAAGATTGCTGATGATCTGAATGAAATTGATTTTGCGATCAATAATATCGCGGTAGTTGATCTTGGTGGGAAGAATATTTGCCTGGGCAAATTTAATGAAGCTGTTTTTGCTTTTGCTTTTAAATGTCCGCATGCTGGTGGTACACTTGCTGAAGGCTATATTGATGCATTAGGAAATATTGTTTGCCCCTTACATCGATATAAATACAATATGGAAAACGGTAGAAATGTAAGCGGTGAAGGTTATTACCTGAAACACTGGCCGGTTCAAATAAAAGAAGACGGTGTGTTTGTTGGAATTGAAGAAACTGGGGGATTATTTGGATGGTTTAAATAACAAGTATATAAGGTTCTCACAGAAAACACAGATTTTCACAGATTATAACGTTTGCTGTGTTCATCCCTGCCTACTGGCAGGCGGGAAATCAATGAGCCAAACATTATACAGCTACTCTAATTTTTTCAGAATTTTTAAATCATTAGCAGTAGCTTTTTTCAAACTGATGGCAACCCCACCACTTGCCGCTATTTGTTGTGCAAGTTTCGCTTGACTATTTACGATGACTTTATAAATATGATAGCTCTGCGGGTTTGTTATATAATGAGCATTTTTTCCATCTTCATATATTGTTGCCACATAATAATCTTTTGGATCAAGAAAACCAAAATCAATATTTGCTGTTCTTGGATTCTCATCAGTAATACTTCCAACAAACCATTCTTCCTTTCCTTTTGCTTTGCGTGCAATAGTGATATAATCACCCGGCTCGGCTTCTAATATTTTTGTGTCATCCCAATCAACCGCAACATCTTCGATGAATTTAAACGCATCAGGAAAGCGTTCATAGTTGTCGACAATATCCGCTGCCATTTGTAAAGGACTGTACATAGTAACATATAAAGCAAGTTGTTTTACTAATGTTGTTTTTACAAATCGTGTATCTCCTTTTTTATAATAGTCGAGTTTGGTTTGAAAAATTCCTGGCGTATAATCCATCGGTCCGCCTATCAATCTTGTGAATGGAAGAATAGTTGTATGCTCGGGATTATTGCCACCAAAAGTTTCAAACTCCGTTCCTCTTGCTGCTTCTGCAGCGATCCAGTTTGGATAAGTTCTTTGTAATCCTGTTGGACGAACTGATTCATGTGAATTGATCATGATCTTGTATTTAGCTGCGGTTTGAACCACTCTTAGGTAATGTTCTATCATCCACTGGCTATAGTGATGTTCACCGCGTGGAATAATATTTCCGACATAACCAGTCTTTGCTGCGCTGTATCCATATTTATTCATGAACTTATAGGCAGTGTCCATCCATCGTTCATAGTTTGTAGCCGAAGAAGATGTTTCATGATGCATAATTAGTTTCACTCCTTTCGAATGTGCATAATCATTCAGCATCTTCACATCAAAATCCGGATAAGGAGTTACAAAATCAAAAACAAATTCCTTTGATTTACCAAACCAATCTTCCCATCCCTGGTTCCATCCTTCTACCAGCACTGCATCAAAATGATGCTTGGCAGCAAAATCTATATACTTCTTTACATTAGTATTATTAGCGGCATGGGTTTTATTAGGTGTCAATTTTTTATAATCAGTAATTCCTAAATGAACATTATCTACATCTGCATAGCTCCAGCTTCCCTGGTCCGGACAAAACATTTGCCACCATACACCGACATATTTTACCGGCTTTATCCAATTGGTGGATGCATATTTTGTTGGTTCATTTAAATTGAGAATTAATTTGGAAGCTAAGATATCGGTGGCTTTATCAGATACTATGATCGTGCGCCATGGTGTATTAAATGGAGTTTGGATATACCCTTTATTACCCTGTGCATCTGGCGTAAGATGCGTTTTAAGAATAAAATTTTTTGTATCTGCCTCCACATTCATTCC
>DASYQG010000566.1:0-6961 GCA_036005825.1 Chitinophagaceae bacterium
CTCGGTTCTATTTCTTCAATAGTTAATTTCTCTAATGCCTTTTTCCTTGAAGTCGCTTGTTTACTTTTTGATGCATTGGCAGAGAATCGTGCAATGAAATCTAAAAGTGCCTGTCTCTTCTCTTCTGTTTTTTTATTCTTATCACCGACCTGGCGGGCCATCAATTGTGAAGATTCATACCAGAAAGTATAGTTACCTGTAAAGATTTTTATTTTCTGACGATCAACATCGGCCACATGTGTACAAACTGCGTCCAAAAAGTGACGGTCGTGGCTCACGATCAAAACAATGTTTTCGTAATCAGCCAAAAAGTTTTCTAACCAACTGATAGTTTCAATATCTAAACCATTCGTCGGCTCATCCAATAATAAGATATCAGGATTTCCAAACAATGCTTGCGCCAGCAGAACCCTAACTTTTAAATTTGATGGAATATCTTTCATCAATGACTGATGATATTCTTCTTTTACTCCTAACTCACTTAATAAAGTTGCCGCATCACTATCTGCAGTATAACCACCCATCTCTCCAAACTCTCCTTCCAATTCTGCCGCCTTCATTCCATCTTCTTCAGTAAAATCCGCAAGAGCATAAATGTTTTCTCTTTCTCTCATCACTGACCACAATTTTGTATGGCCCATCATCACAGTGTTCAAAACTGTTTGCTCATCAAATTCAAATTGGTTCTGCTTTAATACAGCCAATCTTTCACCGGGAGTTATTTCAACTGTTCCTTTATTCGCTTCTATCTCACCGCTCAGTATTTTTAAAAAAGTACTTTTACCTGCACCATTTGCTCCAATTACACCATAACAATTCCCTTTTATGAAATTGAGATTTACTTCTTCAAACAAGACTCTTTTACCGTAGGCTAATTTGAGGTCTCTTACACTGATCATATTGCTTAAAAAATTGAAGCCGCAAAGGTAGGCAATATCAGGTGTTTTGAAGCGATGATAATATACAAATTACAACATGGCTCAGCTATTTAACACGCTATCTTTTCTTACTCCGATATCAAACAATTTAATAAGTGCCAAACCAGCAATAAAACCACCAATATGAGCAGCATAGGCAACACCGCCACCACCCTGATCACCGCCAAGCACTCCCATTTGGCTAATGACCTGGAACACTATCCATATACCAAGTGCAACAAAAGCTGGCACCGTTGTAATTCCGCGGCCCATTATTACACGGACCCTTCGTGAAGGGAATAATAGTAAGTAGCCTCCTAAAACTCCGGAAATAGCTCCTGATGCCCCAAGGCTAGGGGTCAATGAATCCGAACCGGAAACAAAAACATGACTTAATGAGGCGATGATTCCACAAACTAGATAAAAAATAAGATAGCGCATATGACCAATGCGGTTCTCTATATTATCTCCAAAGACCCATAGAAATAACATGTTTCCCAAAAGATGCGCCCAGCCACCATGCATAAACATAGATGTAATAAGGGTGAAATAAACGGGTATGGGAGTAGGTTCCAGTACGCCAGCAGAGATATCCTTTCCCGTCAGAATTTCTGCTGGTACTGTGGAAAATGCATAGGTAAATTTTTCGTTGCCACCCATTCCCTGTAAAAAAACAAATACGAGGATATTTATGGCAATCAATACATAATTGATTAGAGGGGCAAAGCGTCTGTCGGAATCATCATCACCAATTGGAAGCATGGTAAATATTTAATAACCGACATACAAAGATTGGGCCTCTTATAAATAAAAATCCCGCCTCAATCGAAGCGGGACTTATAAACATATTACTTAAAACTTCTCTTAGTAACCCATTCCACCCATATCAGGAGCGCCATGCGCATGAGGAGCTTCTTCTTTCTTAGGTTTGTCAGCAATTACACACTCAGTAGTGAGTAACATACCGGCAATTGAAGCTGCGTTTTCCAAAGCAACACGGGTAACTTTAGTTGGATCAATAACACCAGCAGCAATTAATTTCTCATACTGCTCAGTTCTTGCATTGAAACCAAAATCACCTTTTCCTTCCTTCACTTTCTGAACAACGATCGAACCTTCAATACCTGCGTTCTCTACAATTTGACGAAGCGGCTCTTCCAAAGCTCTTTTTACAATTGAAATACCAGTTCCTTCATCTTCATTGCTGCCCTTCATTTTATCAATTGCTTCGATAGCACGGATGAAAGCTACACCACCACCGGGAACAATACCTTCTTCGATCGCAGCTCTTGTTGCATGTAATGCATCATCAACACGATCCTTCTTTTCTTTCATTTCCATTTCAGTGGCAGCTCCAACTTGCAATACAGCAACACCACCGCTAAGTTTAGCAAGGCGTTCCTGTAATTTCTCTTTATCATAGTCAGAAGTAGTTACTTCGATCTGTGCTTTGATCTGATTGATACGTGCAACGATATCAGCTTTCTTTCCTTTTCCATCAACGATCGTTGTGTTATCCTTATCAATTACCACCCTGTCAGCCTTACCGAGGTAAGAAAGGTCAGCATTCTCCAATTTATAACCTTGCTCTTCGCTGATAACAAGACCTGCGGTCAGGATAGCAATATCCTGTAGCATTTCTTTTCTGCGATCGCCAAAGCCGGGAGCTTTAACCGCAGCTACCTTCAAAGTGCCGCGAAGTTTGTTTACAACCAATGTTGCCAATGCTTCACCTTCGAGATCTTCAGAGATGATCAATAGAGGAGCCCCTTGTTGAGCTACTTTCTCCAAGATATGAAGAATGTCTTTCATGCTGCTCACCTTTTTATCATAGATCATGATATAAGGATTCTCCAATTCAGCTTCCATTTTTTCGCTGTTAGTAACGAAATATGGAGAGATATAACCACGATCGAACTGCATACCTTCTACTACATCAACAGTTGTTTCAATACCACGGGCTTCTTCAACAGTGATAACACCATCTTTAGTAACCTTGGTCATTGCTTCAGCGATCAGTTTTCCAATTGCTGCATCATTGTTTGCAGAAATGGATGCTACCTGTTCAATTTTTTTGCTATCATTACCCACTTTCTGAGATTGTGAAGCAAGGCTTTCAACAACAGCTTTTACAGCTTTATCAATACCACGTTTCAGATCCATCGGGTTAGCACCTGCTGCTACGTTCTTCAACCCTTCAGTGATGATGGATTGTGCAAGTACAGTGGCTGTAGTGGTGCCATCGCCAGCTACATCAGAAGTTTTGCTTGCTACTTCTTTTACCATTTGTGCACCCATATTTTCAATAGGATCTTCCAGTTCAATTTCCTTTGCAACGGTAACACCATCTTTAGTTACACCCGGTGCACCGAATTTTTTTTCAATAACCACATTACGTCCTTTAGGGCCAAGGGTTACTTTTACCGCATTTGCCAGGATGTCAACACCCCTTTTCATTCTATTGCGGGCTTCAATATCGAAGAATAATTGTTTTGCCATTTTATTTAGTTTGTTAGTTTATTAATATTTGAATTAAGCTATGAGCATTGAGCCTTTACACTGGTTGCTCGCAACTCATGGCTCGTAGCTTTCTTATACTATAGCGAGGATATCGCTTTCTCTCATGATCAGCAGATCATCGCTATCAATCTGAATTTCTGTGCCAGCATATTTACCATAAAGAACCGTGTCGCCAGCTTTTACTGACATTGGTTCATCTTTTTTGCCAGGACCAGCAGCGATAACAACACCGCGTTGAGGCTTTTCTTTAGCGGTATCCGGGATGATAATTCCACCGGCAGTTTTCTCCTCAGCAGGAGCCGGTTTCACAATTACCCTGTCATGAAGCGGGGTAACACTTAATTTTTTAGCCATAGTTGTATTGATTTTTTAGTTTTTGAAATGATTTGCCCATTGATTTTGGGGGACGGCGAAGGTACAGGAAATACTGTGCCGCCTGCTCTGAAACGGAAAAAATTTCAGGTTTAACGGACAAACGATGTATTAAATATTTTATATGGGTAAAAAAATCAGTTCGCCGTGTCAAATTTTCACTTTGCAACCTCATATCCTTGTTATAAAAGTTCTTTTCCACCTGGGCGAGAAAACATAAACCAACCGCCACCGTAGGAATACCATATATTAGGACAGCCCGGACATCATTAAAATAAAATAAATAGCCGGCCATAAGCAATGCCCCTACGATCATAAGTCGACCTCCTTTAACAGGAAGTCGCCATGCAATTACGTAGCCAATGAGTGCCGGAAGCGCAAATGGAAGAAATATCAGTAACTCTTTCCCTTTACCATTAACAATATCAGGCAGCCCTTCTCCAACAAAAAACAAAAGAAAAAAGCCAGCAATAAGAAACCCGGTGACCTTGGCTGTCCAATTTAAAATTTTATGCTTTTCCATCTCATTTTTTTTCAACCTATCAATCTACAAATGATATTAGTCTTTTAGCCTGATTTGTATCACTCATTGCTTTGAGCATACTCAGAAAGTCATTATCAAGGAGCAGCTAATTTGCACAAAAGACCGAACAACACCTACCAAAAAAAATTTGTATGACTATAGAATTCTTCACACCGCAAGGCGAAGTACCGGAGCATATGATCCGATTTATAAAAGAAAAATTGATGGGGTTTTACCATAGGGACTATGAGATCTATAGAGCTGAAGTTATCTTAAGAAACCAGCAGGTAAACCCAGGCAATGATCATATCTGCGAAATTACTCTAAGTATCTATGGCGAAGTGTTGATGGTTCACAGGACTGCTGATAATTATTTACAGGCGGCAAGAGAAGTTTTACAAGAACTCTCTTTAAAAGTGGACGAGTTCTTACAAAGACAAAAAGAACCACCTGATCAAATTACGAGCACGGTACGGGTTTAACTTCAAAGGATTTTCTACAAGTCAATTTGTATATAAAGAAATTCACTTTTTTGTTTTTGAAACCAGTGAATTAATCTTTTGACTCAACTTTCCTAATATCTGTTCTGCTGCATTTTCAGCACTTCTCCCGGCTATTGTACCTAATCTATGAGTCAAGAAATTTGAGCCGTAATTCAAAGCCCCATTTAGTAATGCATTACCTGTTTTGAAACTGAAAGCAGCCTCAGCTTGCTTTTGTTCTACGACTTTATTCATAGAAATATCATTCTTAATTCCTTTCCAGGATCGATCCAATTGCTTTTCAAGCTCGAGTTGTTTTACTCTGAGTTTTAATTTTTCGTTTTCGAGATCCTTTATGTTTCTAATCTTTTTCATCTTCGTCTTTATCAAACATTGCATTGATCATTGCATTCATAATGGGTTTCCTTATCAGCCGATCTTTAGAGACCCAAAGAATAAAAGCAGCCAAAAGTACAATTCCTGCCATTATAAGAAAGCCGAGCCAGGAACTTTCCAACCACTGTCCTATAGCTACTGCACCAGCTATACATAGCAAAACGAGGAAAAGAAAAAAAACCAAGGCTACCATAACTACAGCTATCATTATTGCCACCACTTTCGAAGTCTTCTCAGCAAATGAAAGCTTTAATTGAGCCAGCCTTGTGTTTACATATTCCTTTACCTGGTCAACAAAAGTATCTGCATTATCAAAGTCCTGCGCCATAGATCTTGTGATTTTTTTTGTTGATCATGCCATTTCTTCTTCCAATACATCATTCATCTTACTAAACTCTTCCTGCAATTTTCCTCTTCCTGATTTGATCTTCTTGTTAAAATTATCAGCAAACTTTTTACCGCCCGCCGCAATTTTTTGCCTGGTCACCGAACCTTTGTCAGGGGCAAATAAAATACCTAACACGCCACCGATTGCAACACCGGCTCCGAGTGCAATCAGGATCTTTGAAGTATTATTCATAACCGAGTTTTTAATGGTGAGTAATTATTTACCTGTCACTCCAAATTTAGTCTTCTTATTTGGTAACATTGATGAGTTTGTTCATGAGTTATACTGATAATTGTCACAAGTAATAGCTTGGCACATTAATCAAGAATATGCTTTAAAAATATTCTTAGCTGATGCGATATAATGCCCGCCAAATAAAACCGCATGTACAAGCAAAGGATAAAGTTGAGTAACTTGCAATCGCTTCTCCCACCCTTTTTCTAATGGATAAGTATCATTATAAAGATCATAAAAACGTTGATCAAAGCCGCCAAAAAGCTTTGTCATACCAATATCCATTTCACGGTGACCAAAATAAACCGCCGGATCGAATATTGCCGCATAACCTGGTGAACTGATCAAATAATTACCAGCCCAAAGATCACCATGCAATAACGATGGAGATTCGACAGGAAAAATATTTTTTAACCTATTACAAAAAAATTCAGCGTCCTTAATATTCGTTGGAGAAAAGCTCCCGGCCCCAGACAGTTTTTTTACTAAAGGCATTATTCTGCACTCAGTGTAAAAAGAATGCCATTCATTATGAGGATCGTTAATTTGTTTTAAGCTTCCTATATAGTTGTCTTCATTGAAACCAAAATATTTCTGTGGTTGCTTGTGCATTAATGCCAAACCTTGTCCGAATTTCTCCCACGTGTGTTCTTTAGCAACTCCTTTTTCCAACCATTCCAATAGCAGATATTGTTGATCATTGCAATAACCAAATTTGATTACTCCTGGAATAATAAGAGTACAATGTTCACGAAGTTTATTAAGACCGATGGCTTCTAATTCAAACATTAAAGGGTATTTATTCTTATCATTTACTTTCAAAAAGTATTTTCCTGTCGACGTAAGTAAACAATAAGTTTTATTTATATCGCCGCCATATACTTGTTCAAATCGCTCAACGATCAAATCACAATCATTGAAAATGTTTTTTAGTAATTGCACAGTGAAATATAAATATCAAAAATAAAAAAACGGGCTCTTTAAAAAGGCCCGTTTTCAAATAAAGTCAATTCCTTAACTAAGGTGTTTAGAAAGGATCTTAGCAAGATCAAACATAGAAACCTGGTCTTTACCAAACAGAGGTCTTAATTTTTCATCCGCATTTATATTGCGTCTGTTTGCTTTGTCC
>DASYQG010000567.1:0-2723 GCA_036005825.1 Chitinophagaceae bacterium
GAAGACTTTTGTTTAATCTTTTGTAACTATTTTTTAACCACATCCGATCCTGAATCATTTTGGAACGGATATAAATCTTAAATTATGTTAGTAATAGCACAACACACGAACATCACTGACCCTGCAGCTTTTTGGGCAAAAGCACAATCTGTAGTCGGGAATACACCTGCTGGTAGCAGCGTTCTATCTGTTTTTCCATCCCAGGATGGTAAGACCGGCACCTGTGTTTGGGAAGCAACCAGTGCTGATCAACTTCAGAAATTTCTTGATGGAGCGTCAGAAGGGTTGGCCACTAATTTTTGTTATGAAGTAAATGAAACAGCTGCAATTGGTTTGCCCGACAGAAAAAAAGAAGCAGCACTTAACTGATCCTTTTTTATATTTTAAAATTTAATAGCTGCATAGACAGCTCTTTTTATTTAGCTAGATATTTACTCTATAGTGTGGAGCGATCGGCTTCTCTACATACGTATCCATGGGAGGAATCGGGAATAAAAAAATCTGCAGGATGAGTATCCTGCAGATCGGTAAATTAAAAGATATCTCGATATTATTGTCTTACCATCTTTTGTTATCAGTACGTGTTGTCTTTTCTTTTGCCACTGAAACTGATAATGCTCTTCCTTCAATTTCTTTATTGTTCAGCGCTTTCATAGCCGCTTGTCCTTCTGCTACAACATCCATTTCAACAAAACCAAAACCACGGCTTCTTCCACTTTCCCTGTCATTTATCACTTTTGCAGAAGTAACATTACCAAAAGGCGTAAACAGATCTCTTAAAGCTTCCTCATTTGTGTGAAAGCTTAAATTCGAAACATACATGTTCATAAATAAATAATTTAAAAAATTAAAATAAAATCCCTCCCGCTTATAACGGAACAGGTTGTGACTAAAATCAGAAACAAAGAGTAAAGAAGGATAAATTAATACTGAAGGGAAGAGTAAAAAATTTGAGCGGTCTTATACTGAATGTGAGCTTAATTAAATGGCCACCTGGTAAAGATAGACTAATAAAAGGCAATGAGCTAATCTAATTAAAGAGTGCCGTCCCGCATCGAAGCATTTACCCTACTCTATATTTTTTCCAATTAAAATAACTTAAGGCAGCCAGGGAAACTTCAACAAAAAAACCAATTAGCAACGTGTTGGAAGGAATACCATCCGCAGCAAAACTGACAAGCCTGCCAATCGCCAACCCGCTCATAAAAACAATATTTACAATAGTGGCATTTTCCCAATAGCGGGCTTTGAAAATACCTGCGACCCAAATTATAACCATACCCAGGTACAAACACATAACAGCCCTGAAAATATTATGGAGGTCGGTTGTCTCTACTTTGAAATCAAACATTATTGGTAATATTGTGCCTGGAGCAATACCATAGACAAATGCAATAGATACAATTAATATTGTTGAAATTATTAAATGCAGATTTCTCATTATTGTGGAAGAATTGTATGTCCGGTGTAAAGATAGTTACAGGGATATAAGACAGCGCAGAATGCTTGACTTGACCTACACCTGTTCGCCTAATGTCGGAGACTCAGGCCAGCATTTATTATTTCAATTTGATTTGCTCTTGGCTAAAAAAGCAACCTCTTCTACATCCGTTGCGTTTCTTTTGAATATCTTCACCATATCCATTATCCCATCTTCAATCATTTTAGTCCTGCCTCCTATGTAATTTTCCAACAGGAAGAATAACATTTCAATGACTTGCCAAATAGTCCATACTTCGTTTTCAATTGTCAGAGACGTCTCTCCTGTTTTGTTTATTCACAGAAACTCTTTTTATCAATATAAATAATACAGTTATGAAACAGTTCTATTCTCTTTTGCTTTCCATAGTTTTTTTTGGAGCATCTTATGTTTGCAACGGACAGATCTATTGGGCTAACCTGTCGGGGCCAGCCGAAGTACCCGCCAATAACTCCCCCGGAACCGGGAGGGCTATTATTACAATTGATGCTATAGCGAATACGATGAGGGTGCAGGCAACCTTCTCAGGACTCATGGCTGGTGTGACAGCATCGCATATCCATGCGGCAACTGCAGTTGCCGGTTCAGGCACCGCGGGTGTGGCAACCACAACACCAACTTTTCCCGGCTTTCCATCCGGAATCACTGCGGGAACCTACGATCAAACATTCAATATGCTTTTGAGTTCGAGTTACAACGCTTCCTATGTTACAGCCAATGGCGGCACACCTGCCTCAGCCTTTGCTGCACTGAAAGCAGCCATTGCCGCGGGTAAGGCTTACTATAATATTCATTCAACTCTGTTTATGGGCGGTGAGATCAGGGGCTTTCTCAATTCCTGTCCCACTATAAATGTTTCGATACCGGATGCATTCGCATTACCGGGTGGTGTTCTCGCTAACACAGTATATCCTGCTTATACTCCGGCATCATCCTTAATGCTCCAGGCAAATGTTAATGGCGGCACAGGACCTTATAGCTATAGCTGGTCTACCGGTGCTACTACTTCTTCTATTACCGTGAGTCCTACTACTACAACCAACTATTCCCTTGCTGTGAAGGATCAAAATGGCTGCCCGGGTTCGGCCACAAAAACTGTAAATGTGGTAAACATTTCTGGCGGAAACAAGGGTGATAAGATCGTTGTTTGCCATCATGGAAATAGCTTGACGATTGCGGGTCCGGGTGTAGCTGATCATCTTTCGCACGGTGATATGTTAGGCAGTTGTGAACCTGTTTCAGT
>DASYQG010000568.1:0-8422 GCA_036005825.1 Chitinophagaceae bacterium
TAGAATTTATGGAGCATAAGAGTGCGACCCTTCGCTTCGCTCTGGGTAAACTGCGACGCAGTTGCTCAATGATGAATAGAAAGGTAAACGGAGTGTCGCAAGGAACGATGATAGCAGCAAAGTTGTTGGGAGCATAAAAGAAAATTGAATTATATGCAATTATCGAAAAATAATATTGCACAAATTGCAAAAAGAAACGGGTTAGACATTCCGGATAAAAAAGTTTTTGACTTACCGGAAAAAGTTTTACAATTTGGCACAGGGGTATTGCTTAGAGCTTTGCCTGATCATTTTATTGACAAAGCAAATAAACAGGGGCTTTTTAATGGGAGAGTGGTGATCGTAAAATCGACTGACAGCGACAGCAGAGCTTTTGATCTGCAGGATAGTTTGTACACGGTATGTGTTCGCGGGGTTGAGAATGGAAAAACGGTGGAAGAAAATATTATCAATTCATCGGTGAGTCGTGTGCTTGGCGCAAAAACAGATTGGCCGCTTATATTGAAGTGTGCATACAATCCTGAAATAAAGATCATTATTTCAAATACTACCGAAGTAGGAATTCAATTAGTAGCAGATAATATCAATAACGAGCCTCCTATTTCTTTTCCGGGTAAACTTCTTGCATTTTTATTTGAAAGATTTAAAGCGTTTAACGGAAGTAAAGAAAGTGGTATGGTGATCGTGCCAACAGAATTGATAACAGATAATGGAACTAAATTAGAAAGTATCGTTTTGGAATTGGCACATCAGAATAATCTTGATTTTAAATTCATAGAGTGGTTGGAGAATCATAATACATTTTGTAATTCTTTGGTTGATCGTATTGTGCCGGGAAAACCAAATGCTGCTGATACAAAGAAAATTGAAACCGCATTGGGCTATGAGGACGAACTATTAACAATGAGTGAGGTGTTTCGTCTTTGGGCAATTGAAGGTGATGAGAAGATAAAAGAGACTTTGTGCTTTTCTAAATCCGATGAAGGAGTTGTCATTACTCCTGATATCACGTTATTCAAGGAATTAAAACTCCGTTTACTGAATGGTACGCATACATTCAATTGCGGTCTTGCTTTTCTGAGTGGGTTTAATATCACAAGAGAAGCTATGAATGACGCAGTATATGGAAAGTTTACAAAAGAATTAATGCATACTGAGATTGCGCCGGCAATCCCATTTACTATTGATAAAAAAACTAAAGAAGATTTTGCTAATAGTGTGTTTGAAAGATTTTGCAATCCTTTCATCGAACATCAATGGCTGAGCATTACTGTTCAGTATACTTCAAAAATGAAGATGAGAAATATTCCTTTGTTGCAAAGACACTACGAATTATATGATACAGTGCCCCTTCATATGGCAGCAGGACTTGCTGGTTTCTTATTGTACATGAAGGCAATTAAAAAGGAAGAAGGAAAATATTTTGGAAAAAGAGGCGATAAGCTATATGAAATAAAAGACGATTCTGCTGAATATTTCTTCCAGGTTTGGGAAAATAGTGATCCGGATAAAGCAGCTGAAATTGTCATGCAAAACGAAGAACTTTGGGGAACCGACCTAACAAAATTTCCAGGCTTCTTGCAATCCATTCAGGAATATCTCAAAGATTTTTCGTCAGATGGAGTTTTAAAAACTATAGCCCGGATCGAATCAAAAAAGGTGGTTGTTTAATAAAAATGAAACATAAAGTTTTAAAAGTAAATCCGAAAGATAATGTGATCGTTGCATTGGCTGATCTTGCGAAAGGAGAAACAATTTCTTTTGAAGGAGAAAAATATGTACTACAGGATAATATTAATGCCAAACATAAATTCTTTACAAAAGATCTGAATACCGGTGATGAGATCATAATGTATGGCGTGCTGGTGGGGAAGGCACAAAACTTTATTCCACGTGGTGGATTGATGACAACTACCAATACGAAACATGCAGCCGATCCATTTACTTATCGTGCTGCAAAATATGAATGGCATGCGCCGGATGTTACTAAATTCAAAGGAAGAACTTTTAATGGTTATTATCGAAATGATGGCAGAGTAGGAACAGCCAATTACTGGTTGTTTATTCCAACTGTATTTTGTGAGAACAGAAACCTTGATGTGATCCGGGAAGCATTGCATAATGAACTCGGTTATGCGGTTACTGATAAATACAAAAGTTATACTCACCAACTAATTGAAGCATATAAAGAAGGGAAGGAAATTTCTTCGATAGATATTTATTCTGTTCCAAAGCACACAAATGGAAATCGTCCATTTAAAAATGTAGACGGCATAAAATTCTTAAATCACCAGGGCGGCTGTGGGGGCACAAGACAGGATGCAGGAATACTTGGTAAACTCCTGGCATCTTATGCAGATCACCCGAATGTGGCGGGTGTTACTGTATTGAGTTTAGGTTGCCAGAATTTACAGGTGCAGGATTTTGTAAATGACCTAAAGCAACGCAATCCCAATTTTGATAAACCACTTTATATTTTTGAACAGCAGCAATCTCAAAGCGAAGAACAATTGATTGCAGAAGCTATTAGAAAAACGTTTGAAGGGTTGATTGAAATAAATAAGATCGAACGCAAATCTGCCACACTCGATAAATTATGTATCGGCGTAAAATGCGGGGGAAGTGATGGGTTCAGCGGCATCTCTGCAAATCCTGCGGTTGGTTATGCTTCTGATCTGCTGGTTGCATTAGGTGGCAAGATTCTTTTAGCGGAGTTTCCTGAATTGTGTGGCGCGGAGCAAGACCTGATCGACAGAACAACCAATGAAGCAGCGGCAAAAAAGTTTATTCATTTAATGACCGCCTATAATGATGCGGCACATAAAGTTGGTTCAGGATTTCATATGAATCCTTCTCCCGGTAATATCAAAGATGGTTTGATAACCGATGCTATAAAAAGTAATGGCGCTGCAAAAAAAGGCGGTACGTCGCCAGTTGTCGATGTATTAGATTATACAGAACCGGTAATAAAGCCTGGATTGAATTTAGTTTGCACTCCCGGTAATGATGTAGAAGCAACAACGGGCAAAGCGGCAAGCGGCGCTACATTAATTTTATTTACTACTGGCTTAGGTACTCCAACAGGTAATCCTGTTTGTCCTACTATTAAAGTAAGTACAAACAGCAGACTCACAAAACGGATGAATGATATTATCGATATTGATTGCGGACCGATCGTTGAAGGAGAGAAAACCATTCAACAAATGGGAGAGGAAATACTGGAATATTGCATCAGGGCCGCAAGTGGAGAAGTGATTCCAAAAGCGGTTCAATTGAACCAGGATGACTTTATTCCCTGGAAACGCGGTGTTTCATTATAAAACATTGGACGATGAAAAATTTTATTGACAAAAACTTTTTATTGCACAGTAAAGCGGCTGAGCAACTCTATCATGAGTTTGCTAAAGAGATGCCTATCATTGATTATCATAATCACCTGCCTCCGGATGAGATCGCAGCAGATAAATCCTTTGAGAATATTACCAGGGTTTGGCTTAATGGAGATCACTACAAATGGAGAGCTATGCGAACCAATGGCGTGCCGGAAGAATACATTACCGGTAATAAAGGCGATTGGGAAAAATTTCAGAAATGGGCTGAGACCGTTCCATATACATTGCGCAATCCTCTTTATCACTGGACACATCTTGAATTGCAGCGTTATTTTAATGTCAATGACGTTTTAAATGCAGATACAGCAAAGAAAGTTTATGATTCAACATCGGCAATGCTCCAGGAAAAAGATTTTAGTGTAAGGGGTTTGTTGGAAAAAATGAATGTAAAACTCATTTGCACTACTGATGACCCGGTTGATGATCTTGAATATCACAAAAAAATAAAGAATGATGACTGGCAGGTAAAGGTATTGCCGGCTTTTCGTCCAGATAAAGCAATGAATGTGGATGATGTAAATACTTTTAATAATTATCTCACCCTTCTTGAAAAAGCATCCAATATTTCCATCAGCACTTTCAACGATTATATTGCCGCTTTAAATAAACGACATAGATATTTCGTAGAGAATAATTGCAAGGTTAGCGATCATGGATTAGAAGAGATCTATGCAGAAGATTATACTCAAACAGAGATTGTTGGCATATTTGCTAAAATTCGCTCCGGCGGAGAACTGAGTTTAGAAGAAAGAAAGAAATTCAAATCCGCCATGCTGGTAACATTAGCGGAGTGGGATTGGGAAAATGGATTTGTTCAACAATATCATCTTGGTGCATTAAGAAATAATAACAGCAGGATGCTTAAACAACTTGGGCCGGATACCGGCTGGGATAGTATTGGTGATTTTTCGCAAGCAAAAGCGTTATCAAAATTTCTGAACCGCCTTGATACAAATAATAAACTTGCAAAAACAGTTATTTATAATCTTAATCCTGCCGATAATGAACTTTTTGCAACGATGATCGGCAATTTCAACGATGGATCTGCTGCAGGAAAAATTCAATGGGGCTCAGCTTGGTGGTTCCTTGATCAGAAAGACGGAATGATAAAGCAAATAAATGCACTCAGCAATATGGGCTTGCTCAGTAAGTTTATCGGTATGCTTACTGACAGCCGTAGTTTTCTTTCATTTCCAAGACATGAATATTTCAGAAGACTATTATGTAATTTATTTGGTGAAGAAGTTGAAAACGGTGAACTTCCCAATGATATTAACTGGATAGGAAAAGTGATCCAGAATATTTGCTATAATAATGCAAAGAATTATTTCGGCTTACAATTTCTAGAAGAAACGCAAAAAATAAAAGTGAAAGCTTAAACATGCAAATACGTTTTACAAATAGCCTGGCAGAAACCAAACAGATGAACACGGAACAGCTTCGTGATAATTATTTGATTGAAAACTTATTTACTGATGATGCTGTAAATCTTTTTTATTCGCATTATGACCGGGTGATCATTGGTGGTGTTAAGCCTGTAACGAAAACAATCGAGTTGCCCAATCATCCGGAACTACGTGCAGATTATTTTTTGGAAAGAAGAGAGCTCGGTATTATAAATGTTGGTGATGATGGAGTAGTGATAGCAGATGGAAAAGAATTTACACTCAGAAAAATGGATTGTGTGTATCTCGGAAAGGGCACGCAAAAAGTAAAATTCAAATCAAAGAGTAAAAAGGAAGCGGCGTTATTTTATATGTTGTCGTCGCCAGCGCACCATAAATATCCAAACAGGTTACTGGTAAAAGAAAAAGCGACCCCGGTACAATTAGGCGCTACAGAAACAGCCAATAAAAGAACAGTATATAAATATATTCATCTCGATGGATTAAAAAGCTGCCAGCTGGTAATGGGATTAACAGTGCTGGAAAACGGAAGTGTTTGGAATTCTATACCACCACATACGCATACCAGAAGAATGGAAGTGTATTTCTATTTTGATTTGCCTACTGAGCACCGCATCATGCATTTTATGGGTGATCCGCAGCAGACAAGACATTTGATTATGGCAAATAATGAAGCTGTAATATCCCCGCCGTGGAGCACTCACTATGGATGCGGAACTTATAATTATGGATTCATCTGGGGCATGGCTGGAGAGAATTTAGTTTATACAGATATGGATCCTGCACCGGTAGCAAGTTTGAAATAATAATTTAAAAGCAAAAAATAAAAAGATGGCAAAGAAAGTAGTAACACTAGGAGAAGTTATGTTGCGTTTGTCGACTCCCGATTTTAAACGATTTGTTCAGGCCGACACTTTTGATATTACATATGGCGGGGGTGAAGCCAATGTAGCGGCGGCTTTATGTAATTATGGACTGAACGGAACATTTGTAACCAAAGTTCCTGATAATCCTATTGGTCAATCAGCAATTAATCATCTTCGTCGATACGGCGTGGATACACAATACATAGCAAGAGGTGGCGATCGTTTAGGAATTTATTTCCTGGAAACAGGTGCATCCATGCGGGCATCACAAGTAGTATATGACAGGGCAGGAGCATCTATTGCAGATGTAAATATTGATGAATTTGACTGGGATAAAATATTTGCCGGTGCCGACTGGTTTCACACAACAGGCATTACACCAGCATTGAGTGATAAAGCTGCTGCATTAACTGAAGCTGCACTGAAAGCTGCAAAAGCAAAGGGCATTACTACAAGCATTGACCTCAATTATCGTAAAAAACTCTGGAGTAAAGAAAAAGCAAGGGAAGTGATGACCAAACTTTGCATGTACGTTGATGTGTGTATCGGTAATGAAGAAGATGCAGATACTACATTAGGATTTAAAGCGGCACATACTGATGTTACAAAAGGTGAACTGAACCTCGATGGATATAAGGATGTTTTCAAACAAATGAAAGATAAGTTCGGTTTTAAATTTATCGCTTCATCATTACGTGAAAGTTACAGCGCCAGTGATAATGGATGGAGTGCCCTGGTATACGATGGCAAAGATTTTCACCATACTAAAAAATACAATGTCCGCATTGTTGATCGCGTGGGTAGCGGTGATTCATTTGCCAGTGGGTTGATCTTTGGATTAGTAACAGCAATGTCAATGCCTGATGCAGCTGAGTTTGGTGTGGCTGCAAGTGCATTGAAACATACGATTCCGGGTGATCTGAACCATGCAACCTTGAATGATGTAAAAGAATTAATGAAAGGAGATGGTAGCGGAAGAGTACAGAGATAGATGATGAACCCGGCAACATAATTACTATCGGGCTTCTGTTGCGTCGTCCCGAAAACTTTCAGGATACTCTAACAATTCTATTCGGCAATAACTGAAACAGTAAAAATGATCATCGATACACTTAAGAACGCCCCAAAATATTATTCAGCACATCCACTATTTGCAAAAGCATTTGAATACATCAGCCAAGCTGACCTGGCAAATGCTGCTGATGGGAAATCAGATATTTCTGATGGATTGAAATCCATATTCAGTAATGCTCCGGGCAAAACTAAAGAAACAAGTCTTGCCAAATTTGAATGTCATAATAAGAATATAGATATACAGGTTTGTATAAAAGGAGCAGAAACGATAGGATGGAAGCCGAGAGAAAAATGCGTAACACCCAATGGGGATTATAACACTGAAAAAGATGTGCAATTCTATAATGATTCACCCGATACATTTTTTCAGCTCACAGATGGACAGTTTGCTATTTTCTTTCCTGAAGACGTACATGCGCCGATGATCGGTGAAGGAGAGATCAAAAAGTTGGTGATAAAGGTGAGGATTTAGAATTCAGGAATCAGTAGCCAGAATTCGGAATAATATAACTTATAACCTAAAACTAAAAACGTATAACTTGAATAAGACACAACAAATAGCTGATGCAGTGATCAAGCAAGGAATGCTTCCATTATATTTTAATTCAAGTGAGGACGTAAGCCTTGATGTGTTAAAAGCAATTTATCGTGCAGGCGTTAAGGCTGTAGAATACACCAACCGTGGAGATGCCGCGTTGGCAAATTTCAAAAAGATGGTGGCCTTGCGTAATGCTGAAATGCCTGGTTTATTATTGGGAGTTGGTACAATTAAAAACATGCAGCATGCTACGGACTACCTGGCTGCCGGTGCTGATTTTTTGGTAAGTCCTGGTTATGTTCCGGATGTTGCATCATATTGTGTTGCCAATGATATTTTCTATGCCCCGGGTTGTATGACACCAAGTGAGATCATTGCCGCTGAAAATGCTGGTATTAAATTCATTAAACTATTTCCCGGAAATATGTTAGGTCCCGAGTTTTTGAGTGGAATTAAAGATATCTTCCCTAAATTGTTGTTTATGCCAACTGGTGGTGTAGATACCACGAAAGAAAATATTGAAGGATGGTTCAAAGCTGGTGTTTGTGCAGTGGGTATGGGCAGCAAGCTCATCAGTAAAAAATTAATGGAGGCAAAAGATTACTCAACTATCGAAACTGAAACTAAGAAAGTATTAGAATTGATTCAATCAATAAAGCCTGCTAAATAGTAGTACTGTCGATGAAAGCCTGCCTGACGGCAGACGGGGATTGCGACGCAACGAAGTTCAACCGGAGATACTGAAGCTGGTATCATAATAAAAAAACGATGCAACAAGCCATAGGAAAATACAGGTGGACGATTTGCGCTCTGCTCTTTTTTGCGACTACTGTAAATTATCTGGACCGCCAGGTTCTTAGTTTATTGCAACCATTCCTTGCAAAAAAATGGGGTTGGACAAATACTGATTATGCAAATATTACAGCCATATTTCAGTTTGGATATGCTTTGTCTATGTTATTTGCCGGGAGAATTATTGATAAACTCGGTACTAAAAAAGGATATGCAACGGCTATTATCATTTGGTCTTTGGCTGCTATCATACATGCATTTGCAATTCCAATTGGTGAAACGATGTCAGCCATACTAGGATGGTTTGGTATTGCAGGCTTTTCTATTTCCGTTATGGGCTTTATGTTTTCAAGA
>DASYQG010000569.1:0-1833 GCA_036005825.1 Chitinophagaceae bacterium
AGTTTGTCTTGAAGGAGGCGCTATTAAAAGAGGCGATTTGATCGTTACTTCATCTATGCCGGGTGTTGCTATGAAAGCAGATCCTGACAAAGTGAAAATAGGACAGGTTATCGGAAAAGCATTGCAGGATTATAATGAAAAAAGTATTGGTAAAATAAATGTATTAGTTAGCGTAAAATAATTTCCACTAAAAATCATTATATGAAAAAGAGTTTTATTATTTATTCGTTGATTTTGTCAATTTCATTCTTTATGAGCTATTCTTCGCAAGCTCAGCAACAAAAGAAACCCAGCGAAAGATCTTTTGCTGCAGAAATAAATAAAATAAAAACAATACAGGCAACAAGGAATCAAAAGATCGGTCAAATGCAACAACCAACAGAAAATGCCGCAGTTCCCGTTAATAGTAGCTCCACAACTAATGACGGGCAAAATCAAACGAACAATACAAATACATCCAAGGAGAAAAAACAGGCTGCGCCGGCTATAAAACCATCATCCGGTTCAATGAGACCAGTTAAAAAGCCGACTGCTTCGAGGGGTTAATTATTTCAAGTGATATTCATTTTTTAGATCTGCGATAAGATGCGATGCTTCATCCTCTAACCCTGTAATAAAATTTTGTGAGTATAAAAGGATCGATAGAACATAATGAATGCGAACGGATAATTCATTCAATGTTTGTTTATCCACTGTAATTAAAGCAGGATTTCCCGTTGGTTGATTGATCTCAAAACTTTTTAAATTGGTCATTTCCTGGAAAACAGCGCCATCAAAAACTTTTCCCTGGTATTCAATTAAAGATTGTAATCGTAAAAGGGTCTGTTCGGTATTTACCGAAAACTCTTTTGTGTTAAAGTAATACCTGGTGATCATGTCAGCAATTTCTTTATTATGTACCAACCGGAGATTCCCTGAACTTTTCATCTGTTCATATGTTCTATCGTTTAACTTAGGAAAAGGAGATAAACGAAGACTCATCCGTACCAGGTAATAAATTCGTTGCTGTTCGAATTTGGTTCTGTCTTTTTTATGCAATAATGTAATTACAGAATCATACATCACAACCGCTTCTTTTCTTGTATTATTATCAGCGGAAAGCCCGGCAGTATCGAGTCTGAGATCTTCTATCATTGAACGGATATATTCATTTTCTCTTTTTCCTTCTATATAATGTTCCCGCTGGTTCTCCACAAAAAAACCCAATGTTACTGCAAGGAACAACATTAAGAACTCCCAGAAATAATGATGCCATTTTTTCCTGCCCCGATGCATATCGGGGTCGGGGGTATGAGAATGGTGGTGTACTTCCATAAAATTTTATTCAAGATGATATCCCTTTTTTAATATTTCCAGTAACCCTGTGGCCTGTTTTAAAAGTAATCTTAGATCCCGCCTGTTTGCTTTATTGATCCCACTTAATCCATATATCCTGTAATTCCACTCATAAAGCTCACGTTTAGTATATGACTGGAAAGAAGAATTATCCGCAGGCGATCTAACCACACTCGCATTTTCATCGATCATCTGGCTAAAAACAAGTGCATCAAAGATCTTTGCTGCTGCAGTTCTATAATGTTCTATTTGGTTCTCTTCCACTGCATATTGTCCAAGCATATTCCGCACGTTAATATCATATTTTGAGATGCTATCAACCACTGCTGGATTACGGATCAATCGCAACGCTCCTGAATTTTTTAATTGCTGCATTGTACCATCATTGGGAATGAAGCGATACGGAAGCGTACGGCCTACAAGTATTGCATAAGGATATATTTGTTTAACAAAATCGAGAGGCCGGGGACTATTCATCATGAACGAAAGCGAATCCAG
>DASYQG010000570.1:0-2686 GCA_036005825.1 Chitinophagaceae bacterium
CAATTAACTATTAACAAATAACTGATAACTACACCGCCGAAGTAAATTGTTTCAAGAATCTTACATCATTCTCGCTGAACAGACGAATATCATTGATGCCATATTTTAATAATGCAGGTCGTTCGATCCCCATACCGAATGCAAAGCCAGTATATTTATTGGGATCGATGTCACAGTTGGATAAAACATTTGGGTGCACCATGCCGCTACCAAGAATTTCGAGCCAGCCTGTTTTCTTACAAACATTACAACCAGCGCCTTTGCAAAGCATGCAAATAATATCCATCTCGGCACTTGGTTCGGTAAAAGGAAAATAAGAAGGGCGGAAACGGATCTTTACATCGCTGCCATACATTTCTTTTGCAAAAAAGTAAAGCGTTTGTTTCAGATCGGCGAAAGAAACATTTTCATCGATATACAAACCTTCTACCTGGTGAAAGAAACAATGACTTCTTGCACTTACCGTTTCATTTCTGTATACACGACCGGGACAAATAATGCGAATGGGCAATTTGCCTTTCTGCATTTCTCTTATCTGGATATTACTTGTATGTGTTCTTAATAACCAATCAGGATTTTGCTGTACATAGAAAGTGTCCTGCATATCCCGGGCTGGATGATGCTCAGGTAAGTTCAATGCAGTAAAGTTGTGCCAGTCGTCTTCGATCTCAGGGCCTTCAGCAACTGCGAATCCCAATCTTTGGAAGATTGAAATAATACGATTCGTCATCAAACTGATCGGATGACGTGTACCCAACGATATCTCATCACCAGGCAGTGATAAATCAATGTTTCGGGCTCCTGACTCCTGACTCCCGACTCCTGACTCCTTCAGTTCTTCGTACTTCGCTTCTGTGAATTGTTTGAACTCATTCAATATTTGTCCAAACTCTTTTTTCTTTTCATTTGGCACATTTTTCATTTCGCCCATCAGGTTTTTTACCAGCCCTTTTGTGCCAAGCCATTTAATGCGAAATTCTTCCGCCGCTTTTTCATCGGTTGCAGTGAAAATCTCTATTTCTGTTTTATAATCTTGTATTTGTTTCAGCAATTCTTCCATAGCCCGCAAATATAATTCATGATGCTGAGCTAAATGTTTTTTCAAACCTTTTCAGGATGTTTCTGCTTATAATTCTTGAATAATAAGCGTAACATGCTGGGTAATACGATGAGAAGCAATGGCAATGCGATTATAAACCCTCCGATCACGGCGATCGCCAAAGGCTGGTGGAGCTGCGCCCCGGTACCGATACCTAATGCAAGAGGCATTAAGGCAATGATGGCACCCAGTGCTGTCATTAACTTAGGTCGTAGTCTTGTGGAAATAGCGTATATGATAGAATCGTCCACACTTTTTTCATGCAGCGATTCTTTAAATTGTAAAAAAGTGAAGATCGAATTTTCACCGATGATGCCAACGATCATAATAAGGCCAGTGTAACTACCTACATTCAAAGGAGTGTTTGTTAGCCATAAGGCAAGGTAGCTGCCAGATATTCCTAATACGGCTATTATTAAAATAAGTAACGCCACTTTGATCTTTTGGAATAAAAAAAGTATCACTGAAAAAACCAACAAACTTGCAGCGATCAGTATCATCAGCAATTCTTTGAACGATTTTTGTTGCTCTGCGTATGCTCCACCATATTCAATATAATAACCAGCAGGAAGAGCAAGTTCTGAAGAGATCTTTTTCTGTACGTCTTTCATTACACTTCCCAGGTCCCTATTTTCAAGATCGGCAGTAACTACTCCCATTGATTGCAAATTTGAACGCTGAATTTCTGCATCACCAGCATTGATAACAACGGCAGCTAACTCATGAATTGGCTTTAATCTTCCATCAGGTAAAAATATTTGCAGATCATCGATATCAGCTATGCTAAGTTTTCGGCTCCCAGGATAAACTAACCTGATCGTGGAGTATTGTTCTTTTTCAAATAAATTACCAACAACATTACCCTCTAATGAAGTTTGCAATTGATATTGAAGATTGGACGGAGTAATACCGTATTGGGCAAGCTTTGAATAATTGGGTTGGACAGATATAGATGGTCCCGCTATTACTATTCCATCAAAAGGATCTGCAATGCCCGGTATATCTGCAATCATCTCTGAAGTTTGCCTGGATAATTCCTGTAATTTTTTTTGGTCATTGCCGAATATTTTTATTTCTACAGGCTGAATGGAAGCCATAAGGTCTCCGAGCATATCACCGATAACTTGTCCAAAATCTATACGAAGTGCCGGTTGAGTACTTTCAATTTTTTGGCGCAACTCTTCGATCACTTCGTTTGTAGTCCTATCCCTTTTCTTTTTTAACTGGATGAGATAATCACCGCTATTGGGTTCAGTAATAAAAAATCCCATTTCAGTTCCTGTTCTTCTTGAATAAGCTTCCACTTCAGGAACACTTACAATTATTTTTTCTGCTTCACGAAGAATTTTGTCTGTTTCTTCTAACGATGTTCCCGGCGGTGATGTATAATCAAGCACAATGCTCCCTTCATCCATTTCCGGTAAAAATCCAGTTTCGAGTTGTGGCAATATTAAAATGATCGATATTACCAACGCAGCTGCTATACCCAAACTGATAAAAGGGTTTAAAATAAAAAACGAAACCCATCTTTGCTTTTTTACAGCATGTGGTTTTTCTTTTTTCTGAGCCCTTGTTCTATGTTTTTTT
>DASYQG010000571.1:0-4101 GCA_036005825.1 Chitinophagaceae bacterium
TTCCGATAGGTGATGGATGTGATGGCGTAGCTTTTGATGAGGATTCAAAAAATATTTATACATCCAATGGAGAAGGAACGATGTCTGTGTTTAATGAAAAGTCAGCGGATAAGTTAGAAGCAGTTGCTACTGTTACTACTAAAAGAGGTGCAAGAACAATTACTATTGACTCACAAACCCATTGGCTCTATTTGCCGACAGCCGATTTTGAAGCTGCGGATCCAAAAACTCCTAATGCAAGACCAAGGATGATACCGGGAACATTCCAGGTATTGGTTGTGGGGAAGTAGAATGGAATTATTGATCAAAGTAAAATAATGAAACGACTATTTATCTTATCGTTTTGTACAGCTATTGTTTTTAATTCATGGGCACAAAAAAAAGATCTTGATTACTTTGTTAACCAGGCAATCAATAATAGCCCTTTATTAAAAGATTATCAGAACCAGGTACTTTCATTTTCACTGGATAGCCAGCTCATTCGTGCTTCACTGAAGCCACAGGTGAATGGGATAAGCAATAACAGCTACGCTCCTATCATTAATGGTTGGGGATATGACGAAGTGATCTCAAATGGTCAGCAGCTATCTGCGCTGATACAGGTCAGTAAATCATTTTTGAGTAGTAAAACAATTGCTTCTCAGATTGCGAATCTTCAATTGCAGAGCCAGGCCATTGCGAACAATGTTAAGATATCAGAACAGGATGTAATAAAGACGATCACAGATCAATATATTGTTACCTATGGTGAACAATTGCAACTTGATTATAATTATGAGATCAATGATTTGCTCAGGAAAGAAGATAGTTTATTAAAAAAATTGACACAGGATAATGTATTTAAACAAAATGAATACCTGACTTTTGTTGTGACATTGCAGCAGCAACTGCTGTCAACTTCTCAGCTGGAAACGCAATACAATTTTGATTATGCTGCTTTAAATTACCTGGCTGGTATTGTAGACACCACGACGACAAGGTTACAAGACCCTCAATTGAATTCAAAAACATTTGGCGATTTTACCAACTCAGTTTTTTATCGCCAGTTTGTCCTTGATAGTTTAAAGCTGGCAAATGACAGGATGCTGGTCGATCTCAACTATCGGCCAAAGATCAATGCGTACGGTGATGGCGGGTATAATTCTTCACTAACCTATAAACCATACAAGAATTTTGGAGTAAGTGTAGGAATTAATTTAACTATTCCTATTTATGATGGCAGGCAAAAAAAACTTCAATATTCAAAGATCGATCTTCAGGAAAGAACAAGGATATTTAAAAGAGATTTTTTTATTCTGCAGCGCAATCAGCAAATGCTACAGTTGATACAACAATTAAACGCGACAGATAAGTTGATTGACCAGGTCAATAAACAGATCAAATACACCGAAACACTGATCATAGTGAGTCAAAAATTGCTCGCTACAGGTGATATCCGTTTAACTGATTTTATACTTACCCTGAATAACTATTTTAATGCAAAATACCTGGTAACACAGAACCATATCACCCGTTTGAAAATCATAAATCAAATCAATTACTGGGGCAGATAAATTAATTGTTATGAAAAAAAGCAGTTTATATCTTTTAGTTCTTTGGTTAATTGTGATCTCCTGCAAATCAAAAGAAACCGAAGAAACAGTAATTGAAGAAGAACAGGAAACAATCACTCCTGTTACTGTTACTTCAATCACCACAGAACCAATGGTTGAATATATTGAGCTGAATGCAACATCCACATTTCTTCAACAAGCATTTGTAAAGGCCAGCTCTAATGGATACATCAAGTCGGTTAACGCACAGGTTGGGAAAATGGTTTCATCATCACAAAATGTATTTGTTTTAAAAACAAAGGAGGCTCAAAGCATCGGCAATGCCATCAACTCATTGGACAGCTCATTTAAATTTACCGGGATCATTAATATCAAAGCCGGTACAACCGGTTATGTTTCTGAGGTCAATCACCAGCCGGGTGATTATGTACAGGAAGGGGAACAATTAGCTGTAATCAGTGATGCAAGTAGTTTTGTTTTTATTCTTAATCTTCCATACGAGCTGCGGCCTTATTTATTGAACAAGCAAACCGTTGAACTTGTGTTGCCGGATGGAAAAATAATGACGGCTCGCATTTCTTCTGCAATGCCTGTCGTTGACTCCGCCTCACAAACACAGAATATTGTACTTAAGGTTAACGAAAGAAATCTCCCGATCAATCTCATTGCAAAAGTAAAAGTGGTAAAGACAGCAAAAACAAATGCGGTTTCATTACCAAAACAATCTGTTTTAGCAGATGAAACTCAAAGTAATTTTTGGGTAATGAAATTACTTGATGATTCAACGGCAGCAAAAATACCGGTAACAAAAGGGTTAGAGATCAATGACAAGATCGAGATCATATCGCCAAAGTTTTCAGCATCTGATAAATTTTTATTAACCGGCAACTATGGATTAGCAGATACAGCCAGGATTAAGATCGTAGAGCAATAAACTAAAGAACGTGAACAAATTTTTTATATCACATAAAAATCCTCTTGCCGTTCTTCTTGCTCTTATTATTGCGGGTGGAATATTCGTTTATGGCAAAATGCAAACTTCTTTATTTCCCGAGATAACTTTTCCAAAGATCAAGATCATTGCTGATGCAGGATTGCAACCGGTAGACAAAATGATGGTTAGCGTAACAAAACCATTAGAAGCTGCCATCAAACAAGTTCCCGATCTGCAAATGATACGCAGCACTACCAGCCGCGGCAGTTGCGAGATATCTGCATTCATGACATGGAACAGTGATATCGATGTCAACCAGCAACACATAGAATCAAAAATCAGTGAGATAAGAAATACGCTGCCGCCTGATGTAGATATCACGGTCGCAAAAATGAATCCTTCCATTTTACCGGTCATGGGTTATTCGGTGGAAAGTAATAACAGATCGCCGATCGAGTTAAAACAACTTGCTATCTATACTATCAAACCATTTTTATCGCAAGTAGAAGGAATTTCAGAAATAAGAATTACCGGTGGCCGAACAAAAGAATACTGGCTGCAACTGAATGTGCAAAAGATGAGCACTTTTTCGATCACTCCTGATCTGATAAATACAGCGCTTGCTCAAACGAATTTCATCAAATCAAATGGCTTTTTATCTGATTACCGTTATCTATACCTGACCATAACTGATGCCACCGTGCATAACAAAGATGAACTGGAGAATATTGTTATTAAAAATGATGGCAAGCGGATCGTTACGTTAAAAGACATTGCGTCAATTGAAGTAAAAGAAGGAGTTGAATTCATTAAGATCAATGCGAATGGAAAAGATGGGTTACTGATCGCGGTAGTAAAACAGCCCAACTCCAATTTGGTAGATCTTTCAAAAGCAATGAAAGTAAAGATCGGACAGCTGAAAAAAATTCTGCCAAAGGATGTACTCGTCAAACCATATTATGTGCAGGCGGATTTTGTAAATGATTCTGTAAGAAGTGTGACTGATAGCTTATGGATTGGACTTGCCCTGGCTATCGTTGTTGCTATAATTTTCCTACGATCAGTAAAAGCAAGTGCGACTATTCTAATTACCATTCCCGTCACTATTTTTCTTACATTGATTGTTTTGTATACCATTGGCTACAATTTCAACATCATGACATTGGGAGCCATCGCTGCAGCCATTGGATTGATAATAGACGATGCAATTGTAGTAGTGGAACAGATCCACCGAACGCATGAAGAAAATCCCGAAGAACCTTCCCCAGAGTTAGTGCAAAAAGCGATTCGTTATCTTTTTCCTGCAATGGTAGGATCTTCATTGAGCACAATCGTCATCTTCATCCCCTTTTTATTAATGACAGGTGTGGCCGGTTCTTATTTCAGTGTAATGACCAATACAATGATCATTACGTTAGTCAGCTCCTTCTTTGTTACATGGATCGGTTTACCGGTTATTTATCTATTACTTTCAAAAAAACATAGAACAAGGGCTCAGAAAAAAGAAAAACCACATGCTGTAAAAAAGCAAAGATGGGTTTCGTTTTTTATTTTAAACCCTTTTATCAGTTTGGGTATAGCAGCTGCGTTGGTAATATCGATCATTTTAATATT
>DASYQG010000572.1:0-6236 GCA_036005825.1 Chitinophagaceae bacterium
TGAAGACTTACAAAATTTATATCGGTGGACAATTTCCAAGAACCGAGTCAGGCAGATATTATGTACCAACAAATGCTGATGGAAAAAAATTAGCTAATGTATGCCTGAGCTCAAGAAAAGATTTTCGTGATGCTGTTGTTGCAGCGAGAAGTGCGTTTGGCAATTGGAGCACAAGAGCTGCTTTTAACCGTGGACAAATCCTTTATCGTATGGCAGAAATGCTGGAAGGAAGAAAAGCACAATTCATTGAAGAGTTAATACAACAGGATTCATCAAAAGGAAAAGCAGAAAAAGAATTAAATCTTGCAATTGATCGCCTTATATATTATGCAGGCTGGTGTGATAAATATCAGCAACTTTTTAGTGCGGTAAATCCTGTTGCAAGTTCTCATTTTAATTTTTCTGTTCCTGAACCAACGGGTGTCGTTTCCATAATCGCTCCGCAAAATGATTCATTGCTGGGATTAGTTTCTGTTACTGCTCCAGTGATCGCTGGTGGCAATACTTGTGTGGTGCTTGCTTCAGAAGCGAAACCGCTTTGTTCTGTTACTTTTGCTGAGGTTTTAAATTCTTCTGACCTTTCCGGTGGCGTTGTAAATATTTTAACAGGCAAAGTCTCTGAACTGGCCGCCTGGTTTGTTGATCATATGGATGTAAATGCAACCATTTTCTGCGAAAATGATTCTGACATAAAAAAGATGATGCAGGAAAAAAGTGCGATGAACCTGAAACGAGTTTTCTTTTATGATAAAATAAAATGGAATAATGATCAGGGTCAATCGCCGTATTTTATTTTAGATACGCAGGAGATAAAAACTACCTGGCACCCGGTGGAGAATATTGCGGGGTCCGGAGGGGGCTACTAATCCCTACATTTGGCTATATTTTTGCACAACGGATTTTATGAACAAGATTTTTTTGATAGCGGCTTTCCTTTTTTCACTCAACTCATTTTCGCAGGATACAACATTGCACAAAACAAATGATACTTCATCTGTAATTGTTCATAAAGATCCAAGGATCGACCTGTTAGTAAAAAAGCAAATACAGATCAATGAAGAAACAAGCCGTGAAGCACGACGTGTCGGCAAAGGTTATCGCCTGCTTGTCATCAATACTAATAAAAGAGAGGAAGCTGCTGCTGCAAAGACAACCGTGTATACTTTTTTCCCCGAATTAAAATCTTACCTGCTCTACCAGGCACCTTATTTTAAATTAAAAGTTGGAAATTTTAAAGACAGGAAAGAAGCAGAGGATTACCAGGAAAGATTACAAAAGTATTTCCCTAAGGGTGTTTTTATCATGAATGATACGATTGAAATAAAATTGGATAAAGAAGCAGAGGCCGTTAGCCGTAACTAATCACTTTTTATAAAGCTCTTTTCAATCGTTATTTTTGCCGGATGAGGGATAAAATCAAAAAACTGGCAAAAGAATATTCTGCAGAATTTATTGCGATACGTCATCATCTTCACGCTAATCCTGAATTGAGCTACCAGGAATTTGAAACATCAAAATTCATTCAAAGCAAACTTGGCGAATTTGGAATTCCTTACGAGGTCAAAGCAACGACAGGTGTTGTTGGATTGATAAAAGGAAAAAATCCCGATAGCCGTGTATTTGCGATCCGTGCTGATATTGATGCCTTGCCAATACTGGAAGAAAATGATGTTCCTTACCGATCAACGAAGAAAGGTATCATGCATGCATGCGGACATGATGTGCATACAACTTGTTTGCTTGGCGCTTCAAAGATTTTAAATGACTTAAAAAATGAATGGCAGGGAACCATCAAACTAATTTTTCAACCGGGCGAAGAAAAAAATCCCGGTGGCGCCAGCTACATGATAAAAGAAGGTGTGCTGGAAAATCCAAAACCTTCGGGCATTGTTGCTATGCATGTACATACGGGCATGCCGGTTGGTAAAACAAGTTTCAGGAGTGGTAAAGTAATGGCCAGCGCTGATGAACTGTATTTCACGATAAAAGGAAAAGGAGGACATGCAGCATCGCCACATCTTTGTGTTGATCCTATATTAATTGCTTCACATCTTATCATAAGTCTTCAACAAGTGATAAGCAGGAATTCAAATCCTTTTGATCCTTCTGTTTTATCCATCACATCTTTTCAAGGTGGCGCTACAACCAATGTAATTCCAAATGAAGTGAAATTGATGGGGACATTTCGTGCCATGGATGAAAATTGGAGAGCAGAAGCACACCGGCTGATAGAAAGAATTTCAAAAGAGCTTGTGCATAGCATGGGTGGTGAAATTGATGTTCATATTGATAAAGGTTATCCTGCAGTTATTAATAATGAAGAATTAAATAGAACTGTTAAAAATGCTGCCAGTGAATTCCTGGGCAGTGAAAATGTTGAAGAAACAGAATTACGGATGGGTGCTGAGGATTTTGGCTATTATGCACAACAAATACCTGCTTGTTTTTACCGTGTTGGTGTAATGAATAAAGAAAAAGGTATCACGTCAGGTGTTCACACTCCTACTTTTAATATTGATGAAAAAGCCATTGAAGTTGGGATGGGACTAATGGCCTGGCTCGGAGCTTGCATTTAATTTTCTTTCACAAATCTTGATGCAACGATGCAGTTCCCGCAGTGGTCAAATAATTAAAAGAAACAAATGAAACTATTTTTATCAATATTGATTTTTACAACTCTTACAGCTTTTGTAAACTCTTGCTCAAAGTCTGACAATAAATTTAGAGAAGGAACTATTGAGCTTAAATTATCAGATTGTGAAAGCGGAAGTATTGCAGGCGATGATCTGAAATTTTGTTTTACTAAAGTAGTGAGTGATTCCCGTTGTCCTGCGAATGCCATGTGTGTTTGGCAGGGTGCTGCTACCGCTACTTTTTCTTTTACTAAAAATGGCGATTCACATCTTTTTAATCTTTCAACTATAACCATGAAGCCTAACTACACTAAAGACACAGTTATAGCAGGATATAAAATAGAGTTTATAAATCTTTCTCCTTATCCCGGTACAGTTTCTGATCCTATACCTGATAATCAAAGAAAAGCTGAACTGAAGATCACTAAACAGTAATTCTTATCTTCTTTCCTTTCTTTATCGCATATCAAGAAATGCGGGAAATCACTAAAACAAATCTCAGATCAAAATATTTCGTTACAAATCATATCATATTGCCAAGCTCGATTATTTTGTACATTGCACTCCCATTTTGCTTGTCATACCGGTAAATGTTGTGATGCTCTTATGTGCTGAATAGAAAACACGAAGATGAATGGAGCGTCGCAAGAAAAGTTTAATAGTAGTAATTAGTTTGTCAAATAAAATTTATGACAGCTAAAACCGGTAACATAAAAATAAATTATGCAACCTAACGAACTCCGTAAACAACAGGCTCTCGAGTATCACTCAAAAGGAAGACCCGGAAAAATTGAAGTAGTTCCAACCAAGGAAGCGAAAACACAAAGAGATCTTTCATTGGCATATAGCCCTGGTGTGGCAGAGCCGTGTAAAGAAATTGCTGCCAACCCGGAAGATGTTTATAAATATACTGCCAAAGGAAACTTAGTAGCCGTTATTAGTAATGGAACAGCAGTGCTTGGACTTGGTGACATCGGTCCCGAAGCCGGTAAGCCGGTGATGGAAGGGAAAGGTGTATTATTTAAGATTTTTGCTGACATCGATGTGTTTGATATCGAGATCAACGAAAAAGATCCTGATAAGTTTGTTGAGATCGTAAAAGCACTTGAACCAACTTTTGGCGGTATCAATCTTGAAGACATTAAGGCCCCTGAATGTTTTTATATTGAAAAAAAGCTGAAAGAATTAATGCATATTCCTGTGATGCATGATGATCAGCACGGCACCGCAATTATTTCAGGCGCTGCCCTACTGAATGCATTGGAAATTCAAAAAAAGAAAATTGAAAAAGCAAAGTTTGTTGTGAATGGCGCTGGTGCCGCGGCTATTTCCTGTAGTCGTTTATATGAATCACTCGGTGCAAAACATGAAAACTTCCTGATGTTTGATCGCAAAGGTGTCTTACATAGAGGCCGTACTGACATCGATGAACTGAAACATAATTATGCCAATGCAAAAGGGGAAATGACATTAGCAGAAGCAATGAAAGATGCGGATGTTTTTATCGGCTTGAGTGTTGGAAATTGTGTGACTGCTGACATGGTGAAGTCGATGGCAAAAAATCCAATTGTGTTTGCCATGGCTAATCCTGATCCGGAGATAAGTTATGAAGATGCAACAGCTGCAAGAAAAGATGTCATCATGGCAACAGGCCGTAGCGATTATCCTAACCAGGTAAATAATGTATTGGGATTCCCTTATATTTTTCGTGGCGCATTGGACGTAAGAGCGAACCAGATAAATGAAGCAATGAAGTTAGCGGCGGTAAGAGCTTTAGCTGAATTAGCTAAATCGCCTGTGCCTGATATTGTGAACATGGCTTATGCCGAAAAGAATATTTTATTTGGTGCAGATTATATAATTCCAAAACCACTTGATCCACGTTTGTTATCGACAGTTGCGCCGGCTGTGGCAAAAGCTGCGATTGAAAGCGGTATTGCAAAAAATATTATAGAAGATTGGGATGCTTATGCAAACGAACTTAATCGCAGACTTGGTTTGGATAACCAGGTACTCCGTGTGATCGGAACAAAAGCAAGGAGAAATCCAAAACGAATTGTATTTGCCGAAGCTGATAATTTAAAAATTCTGAAAGCGGCCCAGATCGTTTATGATGAAGGCGTTGGTTATCCAATCTTACTGGGTGATGAAAACAAGATCAAACTTATAGCGGCTGAAGGTGGCGTTGATATTGAAGGTTTACCTATTCTTGATCCAAGAAGTGAAGCGACAGAAGAAAAAAGAAAGCTGTATGCGGAAATATTTTTTCATAAAAGGGGAAGAAGAGGTTTCAATGCTTATGAAGCAAAAAAAGTAATGCGTGACAGGAACTATTTTGGATGTATGATGGTAGAATGCGGTGATGCTGATTGTATGATCTCCGGTTTGGCAAAAAATTATCCTGATACTATTCGGCCTGCTTTGCATACAATAGGTACGGAAGAAGGTGTAAAGAAAATTGCGGGAATGTATTTGATGTTGACAAAGAAAGGCCCATTGTTTCTTGCGGATACTACAGTGAATTTTAATCCTACTGCAGAGGAACTTGCTGACATAACATTGATGGTAGCAAAAGAAGTAAGACAGTTCAACATCACTCCAAGAATTGCGATGCTTAGTTATTCAAACTTCGGCAGTAGCAATTCACCGGAAGCAAAACTTGTAGCGGATGCAAGAAAACTAATAAAACATAAAATGCCTTCATTGATCGTTGACGGAGAAATGCAGGCAAGCGTGGCTTTTAACAATGAATTGATGAAAGAGAATTATCCTTTCTGCGAACTCGTAGATCAAAACGTGAATACTCTAATTTTCCCCAATCTTGCTGCGGGAAATGTAACCTATAATCTTTTAAAAGAGCTGGGCACTGCTGATGCCATTGGCCCGATCCTATTGGGATTAAAAAAACCAGTTCATATTTTACAACTTGGCAGTTCTGTTCGTAGCATTATTAATATGGCATTGATAGCAGTTGTCGATGCGCAAAAAAGTAAAGTACCTACCGAAGAGATCGTACAGAAATCAAGATGGTGGAAACGTTTTAGAAAAGAGAAAAGCACCGATATCTAATTTTAGTCTAAGTAATTATTAATTGTTAATTACTTACGTCTTTATCACTTTGTCTCTTTCATCCTCTTGGAGTATATTGCATCTATGACAATCTTCAGAGATATTGGCCAGTACCTGTTGATGCTTGGGGGCATGATCTCTCGCCCTGAAAATGCAAAGATGTACTGGAAAGAATTTATTCATCAATGCTCTGAGATCGGGATCGGTTCTCTTGGTATCGTTGTTATCATTTCAGTTTTTATGGGTGCAGTTTCCACTGTTCAAACAGCTTACCAGCTTGTGAGCCCACTTATTCCTTTATCAGTAATAGCACAAGTAGTAAGAGATACTGTTATTCTTGAATTTGCTCCCACACTAGTTTGTATTGTATTAGCGGGTGTAGTTGGCAGTAAAATTGCCAGCGAATTGGGGAATATGCGGGTAAGTGAACAAATAGATGCGTTGGAAATTATGGGCATCAATTCAAAAACTTACCTGGTGCTTCCGAAAATTGTTGCTGCCCTGGTCGTAATACCAATGCTTGTTATAATTGCG
>DASYQG010000573.1:0-7086 GCA_036005825.1 Chitinophagaceae bacterium
GATAGGGATACTTCTGTAATCAACTACAAGATCCTGGTACCCGAATGTTGTGCCTCTTTCAGTAAGAATAATTTTATCGTTTCCTGCTTTTTTAATTTTATCAACCGCAAACTTCATGGCTTCACCACTTACAAATTGACCCTTCTTTACATTAACGATCTTTCCGGTTTTTGCTGCTGCTTCTAAGAGATCTGTTTGACGGCATAAAAACGCAGGGATTTGTAATATATCAACATGTTGTGCGGCAAGCACTGCTTCTTCTTTTGCATGAATATCTGTAGTTGCGGGTAAAAGAAATTTTTTCTTTACATGATTGATCATTCCCAATGCAAGATCATCACCAAGACCAGTGAATGAAGCACCACTTGTACGGTTTGCTTTTCTATAAGATGCTTTGAAGATATAAGGTATACCCAAATTTTTACAGATCGAATAAACTTTATCAGCTATTTCCATGATCAGTTCTTCACTTTCCACAACACAGGGCCCGGCGATCAGGAAGAAATTCTTCTCATCATAAGATTGATTTGTAAACAGCTCTTTTAAAAATTTTTCCATGGGGACAAAGATAATGGACATGAGCGGCATGTAATTATAGCTAACCTTTTTTAAAAATAAAGCAACTGGAATTGTTCCAATTGCTTTGCAACAAGACCATTCTTGATCTTATCAAAACACAGTTTGTAAATCTAGTGTATCAAACCCGGAAAATCTTCTTCGATCTAATAAACCAGTTTAATGTTGGGAGTATCACTTTCATCCTCATAATATGAGAATATATTTAAATCGCCATCTAAAAGAGAAAAAGTATACCATGAATTGTAATCATCCATTATCAATTCTTCCCAATCACCGCTTTCCCAAAAACTATGTTTGAAAACATAATTGGCTATTTGCTTCCCTTGCTCTTCGCCATCGAGACATGTTTTACGGGAAATGACTTACAGTCAAAAAGGCCATCATTTGAGATGGCCTTTTAACTACACAGATATTTATTCCTCTTTAAAACTATTATTAAAAACATAAGTCGCAATTTGTTTTCCCATTTCTTCTCCATCCATCACAGCTCTTCTGAAATAAAAACCTCCATAAATTTTCGAGATTGAATTTTCTGTTGCTGCCTGCGAAAAGCTTGTGTAATGGCGTGTGACAGATGTGGCATTGCTGGTAACATCAAATGATAGTTCATCTGGTCCGAAAAACAATTTCAATATCTCGGCGGTAGCTCCTCCAATCATAGCGTAGCCAGACGGGTACTCTGGAATAGGTGGGGTGTAAGCAATCATAAGCGGATTAGGATTTGGTATTTCTATGATGCTAGGCAGCCAATTAGCATCGCCGGCCGTGTTAGGATTTCCGTCATTATCACCCAAACGAATAGCAGTTTCAGGTCTCCAATAATAAAAATGGTATTTGGCTTCAAGAACAGAATTAAATCCATCAGCAACAGCGGTGTGTATTAATGCGAGCAGACGGGCTGTTTTCCATGCATCCATTTTTTTGGTGCTTATAACATTTCTTACAAGAGTATTCCAGATCAGTGATGGCCGGTTGTCAGACCAAAAAAAAGCTATCTCTGATTCTTCGGTCGTTCTTGTGTGGTTAACTCTTGCCCCTTTTGTTTTTATCTCATTATAGTCCAGTGTGTAAGCTTCTGAGTTTACAGAATAGGGACCACCTGGCCTAAACTGATCATTACTTGCTACTGCAAACGGTTTCAAAACGATTCCCCAATTTGGAATATTCTTATTGTGTGATAAGTTTAGGACAGGATTTGAAAAAGGTAGTGTTACACGGTATTTACCCGGATCATCTCCATCAGCAGGAACCGAAGATGAATTAATAACTTGTGATAATCCGTCGTTGGCCCTGTTTGCTATAATTGCATCTGCTGATTGCTTGCCTAATGTTTTTCCCAGTTCTTTACTTTCACCATCAGGCATAGTAGAAAGACTTTGATCATACCATGTATCCACCGGAAAAGAACCTTGTATGTTTAATCCTTTTATCACCCAATAAGCTGCGCTGGCCACCGCCGCATCCGGATTTGCAAATTGCTCTCTTGTATTCAATAAAGCATATCGCTGGTATTTTGGTTTAATTGCATTGAGCGCATCATGCACCGCAATTTGTGTAATAGCAAATAGCCTTGCCCTTCTTGGTTGTTGCATTCCGGAACTTAGGACTGTGGCAGTCTTTTCATTCCAGAACATGACCATATCATTTTCTGCAAATCCAGGCTCAAGCGGTTGCTTACTCTGTGGAGATGAGCCTGGAATTTCTTCTGCAGGTAGATCTTTTGTTTCTTTCTGACAAGAACTGACGATGAATAGCAAAATGATATTTGCCACCAATAATTTTGAATACTTTTTCATGATGTTTGATTTGATGTGATGATTTTGTTTTCAAATCAAAAATATTTTTCAAAAAATCTTATGGTGAGCAAAAGCGACAGGACATAGAATTAATTCTATAGAGGATCATCTATTGCTGTTAAAAGATCAGGTTGACTTTAGTCAATAATCTTTAATCCGAGACAAAAAACTTTCGTCGTGTTTAAAGGTTTTATTATCTTCTTTTATGTTTTGTATTTCGCATTCTTAGTCTAGTAATTATAATTAGTTACATATTTGTGTCATTGATCTGAGAACGCCAGATAAAGAAGGAGAATACGAATTGGCTGCATCTTTTAATTATTACACCTGGTAATAATAAGACATGAATAGTATTTATAACAGCAAGCTTATTTTCTCTGATGAAAGAAAGCATCGCATTATGCGGCATCTGCTCTTCTGGGGAATTTGGGGCTTTTATTTTTCAATGATTCGCTTTCTGAATCCTATAATGCTGAGCAATACGGGTCATTTCGATTTCTTTCTGAAATCTATCGTCGAGGGTTTTATCAATTTGCTACCACAGCTATTTCTTGCCTATCCACTTCTTTATTTCATATTACCCCGCTATGTGTTCAACGGTAAGTATATCAAAGCATTTGGTTGGTTCATCGTGTTCCTTTTTCTTTGTTTTTCCGTTAATGTATGCCTGCTCATTTATATCCCACGATACCTGCCAACTTATTTCCCCCGTGAACTTAAATTATTTGAAGGAAAATCATTAATGGACAAATTAACGTTGGCTTATTTGTCCAGCTTGCAGGGTGCTATAACAGGTGCAGCAATTGCGGGTGGTTTTAAAATGGTTAAGCATTATTATTTAAAAGACATGCGCAACCAACAACTTCAAAGAGAAAATACAGAATCACAACTCCAGCTGCTTAAAGCACAGGTGCATCCGCATTTCTTATTCAACACTCTTAATAATATTTATTCGCAAACTCAGGTGGAATCACCCAAAGGGTCGAAGATGATCATGGGCCTTTCTGATATACTTCGCTACATTTTGTATGAAGGTCAAAAACCTTTAGTGCCCCTGAAGCAGGAGTTATTAATGATAACCGAATACATCAATCTTGAAAAACTGCGATATGGAAATAAGCTGGATGTACACGTGCTGACTCCCGATAGTGCAGAAGATCTTTATATCGCCCCCTTGATTTTGATCCCTTTTGTTGAAAATTGTTTTAAACATGGCACCAGCAATATGCTACAGAACCCATGGATCAATCTCATTGTTGAATTAAAAGACAATTTGCTGGTGATGAAACTAATGAATGGTAAAGCTCCGTTGAATGGCAATATCAGAAAAAATCCTGGTATTGGTATTAACAATGTTCGTCAACGACTTGATCTATTGTATAAGGACAAACATGATCTGCAGATAAGAGAAGAAGATGAGGTTTTTGTAGTTGATCTTAAAATTGAGTTGGTCAGGATCAAAAACCAGGATTTGGCTAATCCGACACAAACCCAACCCAATATTGCTTATGCCTAATGGAAACACCATACAGATCCGATGCATTATTGTGGATGATGAGCCCATGGCAAGAGATGTCATCAGGCGATACATTGAAAAAGTTCCCACTTTGAAATTGGTCGGAGAATTTGGAAATGCTATTGACGCAACGGTTTTTTTACAGGAGCACATGGTAAACATGATATTTCTTGATATAAAAATGCCCCAGTTGAGCGGGACAGAATTTGTAAGAAGCTTGCGCAACGTGCCTAAGATCATTTTCACTACCGCACATAAAGAATTTGCCCATGAAGGGTTTGAATTAGATGTCATCGATTACTTATTAAAACCTATCAGGTTCGACAGATTCTTAAGAGCTGTAAACAAAGCATTTCCCCAAAAGCAACAGGAAATAGCAACTCATGGGCTGATCATAACCGAAGAAAGCAAGACTGCCACCTCTTTCATCTACTTAAGGGTGGATCGTAAAATGATAAGAGTTTTATTAAATGACATACTTTATATCGAAAGCGATAAGGATTATGTAAAAGTTTTCACCGAGAAAGGATTTATCATTACCCGCCAAACTATTTCATCGGTCGAAGTTATGTTGCCGGAAAGCCAGTTTATCCGGATACACCGTTCTTATATTATTTCTTTGACCAAAATAAAATCATTTACTGCGGAAACAGTTGAGATTGGAAATAAAGAGTTCCCAATTGGTAAGATCTATAGAAACAATTTTTTTAAAATACAAGAAACCTGATAAGTAGCACCACCATGAAAAAGTCAACACTATTTTTCCTGATGTTAACTATTTCAGCTGCCCTGTTTTCACAAAAGATCACTATCAATGGCAGGATTACAGATAAGCAAACCAATGAAGCACTTGCGCGGGCAACCATTACATTAAAAGGCACATCAACATCAACGATCTCAGATAACCTTGGAAATTTTGAATTGTCAGATCTGAAACCTGGCAACATCGTTCTTATAATATCATACGCAGGTTACGAGACAATTGAACTTCCAGTGACTACGAATGCTAGCAATGCAAGAATCGATGTGGCACTCCCAACAGATGAAAGAATAGGAAATGCCATTGTTGTATCGGCATCTAAGCGACCGGAAAAAATTACCAATGCGCCGGCTTCTATTCAGGTAATAGGTGCCAAAGAACTGAATGAATTTGCAGGTTCAAATGTTAATGAGCTTGTTTCAAAAGTACAGGGAGTTGAATATACACGCAACGGTGTAACGGATATTACCTTAAATGCCAGGGGATTTAATAGCGCCTTCAACAATAAAATTCTTCTGTTAGTTGATGGACGAATTAGCACAGCTGCCTTAAGTGGAAATTTGCCAATGATGAACACGAGAGGCACTATGATCAAGGATGATATCGAAAGAATGGAAATCGTATTAGGTCCTCAGTCGGCATTGTATGGTCCAAACGCACTAAATGCCATTGTTAATACAACTACAAAAGATCCACGAAAATACCAGGGCACTACCGCTTCAATAAGTGCTGGTAATCACTACCAATTCAGCGGTCGCATTCGTCATGCAACAAAGATCAACAACAAATGGGCTTATAAGGTAGTGGGTGAATATTTTACAGGTAAGGAGTATAATTTTTATGACAGTGTGTATGTAACAAAGTATTCGCCTTACGATAGCTCGGTAAAAGAGCATAATGTGAATTTTGATTTTCGTCATATTCGAGGTGAGGCAAATGTTTATTACAGTATAACAACAAAAACCGATCTCATTGTATCAGCCGGTGGTAGTAATAATTATTGGACACAGGTCACTTCGGGTGGACGCAACCAGATGAGAGGAGTAACCTATAGTTTTATCCAGGCTCGTTTAGTCAATCCAAATTATTATTTGAATATTTACAACACATGGGGAAATATAGGTAGATCCTATCCGATAACTCCATATACCAGGGACTTTTGGAACAGAACCCATAGGCCCAATAATCCGGCGAAGCCTGAAATCGCCGAAGATTCGGCATTGTATAATTTTCAGTTTAAAGAAGAAAGTCAACGTCTCAATGCCGATGCGCAATACAACCATGAATTTAAGAAGGCAGGATTGTTTTTGATAGGAGGACTAAATTATCAAAAAGAAAGACCAAATGGATTTGGCCGTAATCTCCTTGACTCCTTTCAAAGGATAGATATCACACAATATGGAGCAGTTCTTCAATTGGAAAAATCATTGCCGTGGTCGATCCGATTTGTTACTGCAGTGCGCTGGGATAATCACAGCAATTTTGGAAACTTCTTTTCACCCAAACTAGGATTGGTAAAGGATCTTGGAGACGGTTGTTTCAGAATTACCTGGGGCAGGGCTTACGCAATGCCAACTATACTTAATCAATACTCCTATTTACAAAAAAGTACATTTGGCAACGGTGAAGGCATAACTTATCTACCGAATGGTTTCACCGACGATCCGAAATACTATAAAAAAATTGAACCTCTTAAGCCGGAGCAAGTAAGCACCTGGGAGTTTGGATATAAGGGAACGATCGCCAAAAAACTATTTGTGGATATCAATTACTATGATGGCCTCAGTAAAAATTTTCTCGGAACAACAAAATCACTTGCGGGAAGAATTTTAAATGCAGGAGATGTAAAAGTCTATTCGGCCAGCCCTGGATCGATAGGCTCGGACGGTAAATTGAGCGGTGCTTCCTTCTTCACCTATTTCAATTATTCAGAAGTAAAGGCTTATGGCCTTGATGCAGGACTGACTTATTCATTTAATAAATTTATCAGTCTTAGCCTCAAATATTCCTGGTTCAATTCCGACATAACTGACGATGACATAAAGAATGATGCAAATGGAGATGGTTATGTGTCTTTGGAGGAAACAAGTCTGAATGCTCCAAATCATAGAGGGCTTATCAATTTGAGTTTGCAGAATTTGTGTAAGCAAAGGGTGTTTGTAAATGTTTCTGCAAGAATGGTACAACAATACGACTTCTACAGTGGTGTTCAGATTGGTACTGAAGCAGGAAAGGGCAAACGAGGAATAGTGTATGGTGGTATTGGTCCAAATGGTCAGCCTCGATATTATTTGAAAAATTTTGATTGGGGACCATTGGGAGGTTTTACAACAATCGATTTAAGTGCAGGCTACAGACTTAATCAAATGACACAACTCACCATGAGCATTACTAATCTTCTCAATACAAATCAAATTGAGTTTGTCGGGTCTCCT
>DASYQG010000574.1:0-7944 GCA_036005825.1 Chitinophagaceae bacterium
GTTGTTTTTTCAATTGGTTTAAATCTTCGCGGCAGGAACGCAACGAATCCCTCCAGGTATTGCATTCCCCAGAGAGCTGTGAGATGTCAACTGTAACCATGGGATTTTAATTTTAAAGGTGAAGAAAAGCAACCGTCCGAATCTTTCCTTGGGCGGAAATGTATCTGTATAAATTTAATCTTCTTTGCGGTAAAAAAAGATAAGATGTCGGCTTTTTTAAAAAAAAGTGGATAAAATTTACCAAATCCGGTAGCTCATTTTGAGAAAGCCGAAAATTAATGGTGTAGCCGTTCCCTCTAAGGTTCCAAAAAAATCCTGGTGCGAAGGTTCGGAAATAAAACTTCCTCCGGGCGGAATGGATTCTTCATTGTACTTAAAGATTTTTAGCCCCAGCCCTCCGTAAAATTCAAGACTAAGGCGTTCCTGCTTATCAATAGGGACATCAACTCCTATTTTTAGGGAACCGCCAACCTCGGTCTTGATTTCGCGGTAAGTATCTTCCATATAGTATGCACAGTTTTGATTAATACAATTGATACCAAAAGTCGTTGTACGGTCTACCGTCCTGTATTTATAATGAAATTCAGGGGCAATAAAAGCCCGGCCTCCATTTGACCGCAGTTTATTAAAATGGTAACGTACATCAGCCCTGATCTTTATACCAAGAGGTTGTGAATTATAGCTGTCCGCACTATAGTAAGGGCTGAAAAAAATAAAAGTAGGGTCAAGGGTAGCTGAAAAATTTTTGTTCCATTGATATCTCACTCCCACCATTGCCCCGGCGTCTATTTCAAGGAAAGATAACGGGTTGGTGCGGATATAAATTCCTCTTTCATTCGGCAATTCTTTTTTTTGCTGTGAAAAAGTATTTTTAGAGGGCAAAAAAAATAGTAGTGAAGCGAGGGCAAGGATCCGCATCATATCAATTCAGTATTCTTGATAAAAATGCTGGCTGCTGTGGATTGGAGCCAATATCATAAAGAATAAAGCCATCGTTTACCTGCGCAATAAGAATATTTCCATAAGGGATCACATCATAAAAAATGGAGCCAGTTGCCGAAACAGTAACACCTGCTACCGGGTTGTAAGCATTGGTTACATTATAAACTTTTAATCCCTGTGACCCTTCACACACATAGAGGGCATTATCTTTTATCCCAAGCCCATAAGGACCGTAAAGAAGAATAGTTTTTTCAAGAACAGGTTTGGAAACATTTTTAATATTATAAACAACCAGAGCACTTTGGCCGCCACCGCACGGGCCGTTCGACCTTAAAGTAGCATACGCAACACTGTCTTTTGCCACTACCGGGTCGCAAGACATACGAATAGTATATTCTGCTTTTGCTAATCGTTTAGGTTTTGACGGATCAGTTAGCGAGTAGATATACATGGATGAAGAGGAGCCAACAAATAATTTATCCTGGTAAGGAAAAATGGTTTCAATATTTACTCCAATATCAGTTTTTGATTTATATACCGGTGCGGTATTATTTGAAATATCAAATGATTTTAAAGCAACATTGTCCACCACATAAAGATAGTTGCCGGCTATTGTAAACCGGGCAGTTGAGCCGCCAGCACCATTAGCGTTAGCGCCAAATGAGGTAGATTCTTTTGTACAGTTAACAAGAGCTGATAACAGCAGGATCGTGAGCAGTTGGTAAATCGTTTTCATATTATCTCCAGCATTTAGGATTATTAATGGTTTGTTTTTTCCAGGCGACAATAACCCCTTTGTTAGGGTCGGGACATTCAAAATAAATTTTTTCGAATTGGTTTGCCGCCGTCTTTGGAGGATATTGCAAACTAAGATCAGGAAATACATCAGGGGTTCTGCTTACTTCATGTATATTGCCAGGATTGTTGATGTCAATCACTACGAGGTCGCTGAAATTATTGGTGTAAATAAAACCATTTTTTACTGCCAGTTCTTTACATAAAAATGATTTAATAAATCCAAGCTTTTGTGGACTGGAAGGATTTGCATAGTTTATGATATGAATGCCCGAATCCTGTTCTACCTGGAAAAGTAAATTGCCAACGGTATATATCTTACCGCCATTTATAGTAGTTCGGGCGGGTCCGGCTTGTATTTGTTTAAATACAGAAGCATCTGCGGCATAGATTGGGGAATACCCTTCGACTTCCGAAGGCAGGTTGCCCGAATTCCGCGAAACGCAAGATGAAAAAATAAGTGTAGCAGTTAAGAAAGCAAAGATGATCGGTCTCATAAAGCAGGTTTTCGGTGCAATGACCATGAATAAAATTATAAGTTTAATTTATACACAAAAAAAATTGAGTCTCTCTTTTATTTTATCGTTTGTTCATCAAATCCGAAATTAGCAGCCCGTGATTTCTCAAAATACCATACAACAGATTCTCAGCCGCATCGACATCATTGATGTCATCGGGGGTTTTGTAAAATTGAAAAAGCGGGGTACTAATTATCTTGGCCTCTGCCCTTTTCATAATGAAAGAACCCCTTCTTTTACCGTTTCCCCATCAAAAGAAATCTATAAATGTTTTGGTTGCGGTAAAAGCGGCAATACCATCAGCTTCCTGATGGAACATGAAAAATATAGCTATGTTGATTCTCTTCGCTGGTTGGCAAATAGATATGGGATCGAGATCGAAGAAACATTTGCAAGCGATGAACAACGCCAGCAAATGCAGGTGGCGGATAGTCTTTACATCATCAACAATTTCGCACAACAATTTTTTAGTAAAATATTATTTGAAACTGAAGAAGGTCGTGATGTTGGCTTGAGTTATTTAAAAGAAAGAGGATTTAGAGAAGACATTATTATGAAATTCCAGCTCGGTTATAACCCCGAAGCAAGAGACAGTTTTACAAAAGCGGCGATAGCTGCTCAATATAATACTGAATTGCTGTTGAAGACTGGTCTTGTTGCAAACCGTAACGATCAATTGATGGATAATTATCGCGGCAGAATAATTTTCCCGGTACATAATCACAGCGGTAAAGTTCTGGGCTTTGGTGCAAGGATTCTTAAGACAAATGATAAAGCGCCAAAATATATTAATACCCCGGAGAATGAGATCTATGTAAAAAGCAAAATACTTTACGGAAGTTATTTTGCCCGAATGGCAATTGATAAAGCCGATGAATGTTTGTTGGTGGAAGGCTATACAGATGTTATTTCATTGCATCAATCCGGGATTGAAAACGTAGTTGCTTCAGGAGGTACTTCATTGACGCAGGATCAACTGAGGTTGATAAGAAAGTATACAAATAACCTTACAATTATTTATGATGGTGATGCCGCTGGTATAAAAGCAGCTCTTCGCGGACTTGATCTTGCGTTAGAAGAAGGTTTGAATGTAAAACTGGTTTTAATACCAGATAAAGAAGATCCCGATAGTTATGTAAATAAAGTTGGTGCCTCAGCTTTCAATGAATTTGTAAGAAGTAATAAAAAAGATTTTATTCTATTTCAGCTTGAAGTTGCATTGAAAGATGCTGGCTCAGACACCACAAAAAAATCTGAGGTAGTAAACAGTATTGCTGAAACAATTTCAAAGATCAATAAGGCGGAAGATTTTACAAAGCAACAGGATTATATCAAGCAATGTTCTGAGATATTAAAGATTGATGAAGGTGGTTTACATGCGTTGGTAAATAAGTTTATCCGTAACAAGATAAGTACACAGGAGAAAGTTTTACCATTCGAGGAAGCAAGATCACATGAGGAAAATGCACAAAAAGCTGCGGCAACAGATTACGATGATTCTACATTCAATCTTTTGTTTAAAGATGAATTGCAGGAAAAAGAATTTGCAAGGGTGCTGCTGGAACACGGAAATAAAAAATGGAATGAAGGTGTCGTTGCTGAATTTATGCTGGACGAGATCCTTGACGAAGGTTTATTTGATAATGCTGATGTATTAAAACTTATCCATGAATATAAAAAAGCATTAGAAAAGGAAACGGCATTACTTGATAAAAACCTTTTTGTCTATAGCAATGATCCTGTCATTAGTTCCTTCGCAGTGTCACTGCTTAATTTCCCATATGAAGCAAGCGAACATTGGAAAAGAGAATTCAGCAGCTCGACGGGCTATCAAAAAAAATTATTTGAACAGAGCTATGAAGATTTTTTAAGATCGGTAACTGTCGGGAATGAAACAGAGTTAATGACATTTCTTAAAATGGATGAGGACAAAACTCATATTGAAGTTGAGTCTGCGTTGTATTATCTCAAATTGAAAAAGATCAAAAGAATGTTGTTGCAAAACCAGGTTGATCTTGAAAAGAAACATACTCCTGAGGAATATCGGGAACTTACACAAACTCATGAACACCTTAAGCAAATGGAGAGAGAGATATCAGGCAAATTAGGAGCCGTTATCATAAAATAGGATCATTCACTTTCATCAACATATCACTATACGATTCTGCGATCAGGTCTACTTCTTTAACCCCAAATTCCTTCAAATAAAAATTACATTGATCCAATAATTCAGCTTCGGGTTTATTAGCTAAAATATTTCCAGCTTCTATTTCAATAAAAGAGCCAAGCCCCGGCACATCATCAATATGGAATTTTACATTGTCGATAAAATAGATCTCTCTACGTTTTCTTACGATCATTTTTATACCACATGATCTTTCCAGAACTTCTTTTAAGCCTTTTGCATCTACAATTTTTACAAGGTGAAAATGCGAACTCTTTGGCCCCGCTTGATTAGTTCGGTTATAAAAGATCAGGTTGTTCTCAATATTCCCTTCCCTCAATTTTAATCTTCCATTGGAAACATTGAAATAAGTATCAGTCTGTTCATCTGCTCCTTTAAAATCAGCGCCATTGGTTTTAAGGTAATTTCTAATAAAGGATGGATCAGAGCACCTGGCTTTTATCTCTATGTTCAAATAAGACATAAAAAAATAACCATGAAAATATCATGGTTATTTTGCTTAGCCAATAAAATTTTTTAAGCCTCCATTGCTGCCATTTCTCTGCGGCTGATCCTTATTCCTTCAACCAACTCACCCTTGCAATAACGGGTGGCGCTCCAAACATGATCTAATGCTACCTGGTCAAGGCATTCATAACCTGATGCGGTCAGTTTTTGCCAACTGCACTCGCGGTTTAGATCAGTTACGATCTTGGAGCTGGTTTTGGGAGAAGCAACCCAGAATTTAGAATCATTTTTTAATGCGGGCATTACCTCTTGCAAAATGCTGTTAAGCTGATTTTCGTTCACGGCAAATACCAGTGCAAAGTCAATTTTACGGCTCTTTAAAAGCGGCGTAACGTTCTTTGCAAAAGAAAGTTTGCTGAACTGCTTTTCAATTGAAGAAGGTAAACCTTGAATCAAAAGATTCTTTTCGTCTGCTAGCTGAAGCTTTTCGAGAAGCGTTTGAGACATACCTAAAATTGGTGTTTTTTGGGTTTTCCGAAACCGCCCGGTTCGAAGACCGGCTTCAGTGTACACAAATTAGCGGGGCACAAATGTACGACATATTACTGTTCGCTGAGCGCAACTTTAAAAGAAATTCCGGCTAATCAATCAAATTAGCCGGAATCTGGATTGTAATCAATTTATTTAGATAGATCCGGTAATCAATATTTAGCCATTGGTTTATAATATTTCATCGCCTCAGGCATAAATTTTTGAAGTTCATCAATTCTTCTCCCCTCGCTTGGATGGGTACTCATGAATTCTGGCGGGCTTTGACCTTGGGAAGCCTTTTCCATTCTTTCCCATAATGGAATTGCTTCTTGCGGATTATAACCAGCCATAGCGGTCCAGATCAATCCAAATCTATCTGCCTCCAATTCTTGTTTCCTGGAAAATGGTAAAGCAACCCCTAAAGTAGAGCCTGCTCCGTAAGCCGCCAGGAACAAATTTTGTGTCTCGGCAGGTTTATTGGCGACAGCTACTGATAACGCTACTCCACCCAATTCTGTTAATAATCCCTGGCTCATTCTCTGATTTCCATGCTGAAGAAGTGCATGTGATACTTCATGACCCATTACCACAGCAAGTGCCGCCTCGTTCTGTGAAATAGGCAACAAACCTGTATAAACTACGATCTTTCCCCCTGGCATGCACCATGCATTAACAGCTTTATCGTCTACGAGATTATATTCCCATTTAACACCGGTAAGTTTATCACTGATTCCGTTTTGGGCATAATATTCTTCTACTGCTCGGGTAATACGCTGTCCCACCCTTCTTACCATTTCGGCATCACGATTATTAGATGCGCTGATTACTCTGCTTGTAGATAAGAATTGCTGGTATTGTTGAGTTCCCATAGCCTGAAGTTCAGATTCAGGTAATAAGGTAAGCTGTGATTTTTTTGTTAACGGATTGGTACTGCAGGCAACTATAAATGATGCAGCAATAAATAGGGTCGTAAAAAGTCTGGTCATGGTAAATTTTTTTTACTAATAATTCAATGATTATACCAAACTAAACTTGGCATGATCTCAGGAGTAAAATTAATGTTTAAAGCTTATTTATGTCCGAACCGGCTACGTCGACGTTGTCTGCGACGATCACGATGTTTTAGAATGGGTACTTTACTTTCATTTCCCTGAAGCAGTCGTCCAATATTTTTTTGGTGTGTAATAAGGACCATCAGGGCGACGGCAATTGCAAAAATTCGATAGAGATCTTCTTTTTCATTAAATATGACAAGAATAAAAATTGGAAAAGCAATACTTGCAAGAATTGAACTAAGGGAAACAAATCTTGTTAAATAGAGAACTAATAAGAATACGCCAACACAGCATACAGCAACTATTGGCTGAATGCCGAGCACCATTCCAAAAACAGTTGCAACTCCTTTACCTCCTCTGAACTCAGCCCAAATGGGAAATATATGACCCACTACAGCTGCCAATCCAAGGCCGATCTGGAGATTGGTCATTTGTGATTCATGATCCAAATAATAAGGGATGAGGTAAACAAGTTTGACCGCAATAATACCTTTGAGCATATCTGCTACCATAACAAATGAGCCCCAGTTTGGACCAAGCGTTCTGAATGTGTTTGTCGCACCAGCATTACCACTGCCATAGTCACGAATGTCTATACCAAAAAAGTATTTGCTGACCCAGACCGAGGAGGGAATGCTTCCAATAAGATACGCGAGAACGATCAATAAAAATTCGTTCATGGAGCCTTTGTTAAAGTTGGATTACAAAGATAATAGAAACACAAGAGACATTATACTAAATTAATACACCATTCAGCCATACTTAATTATCGAATTGGAGGGCCATCCAATTGTTCCGGATCAATTCTTTTTTGAGTTTTAAGCGTAATTCAGTTGCAATACTTAGTATTTCATCTCTATCCTCTTTGAGTAGTCCACTTAGTAAAACCTGCCCTCCCTTATTTAATCGTTCTGTAAGTAGATCCAGGTTTTCAATAATTACATTTTTATTAATGTTGGCAAGAATGATATCGAATCTAATTTCAGACGCTGCATTTGAAGCTTTTCTTAAATTTATTTTTGTGCAATTGTTTTTTTCAAAATTCTCACCTGCATTTGTAATGCTCCAATCATCATTATCTATTGCATCAATATTTTTAGCTCCTTCTTTTTCAGCAAGTATTGCAAGTATGCCGGTACCGGAACCGAAATCAAGAACTGATCTTCCATTAAGATGGATTTCTTTCATTAACTCAATCATCATATAAGTCGTGGCATGATGACCGGTGCCGAAACTCATTTTTGGAGTAATGACAATTTCAAACTTTGTATTCGTAATTGGTTTATGAAAGTCAGCACGGATAGCCACATAATCATTTACTATCACGGGTTCAAAATTTGATTCCCAAACCTGGTTCCAATTTGTTTCAGCAATTTTTTCTGACGTATAAGAAGCTTGATACTTAAATGAGATCTCCTTCAAAACACTTTTATCAAAGTTTTTATTTTTTATAAAAGCATCAAGGCTAGAA
>DASYQG010000575.1:0-7624 GCA_036005825.1 Chitinophagaceae bacterium
GAATAATGTTCGAAGAATAATGGTCCACCTAGTGCAGGCCCAAGTGGAAGCTGGTAGCCATAATAGTTATTATTATTAGCCATAGCACCATTTCTTGCATAGCCACTATCATAAACTGCTTTTGGTATAGAGTGAGTGGGGGAAGATGCAGCGAGAACATAAGTGATCAAACACTCATTCCATCCCTGTATTGGTACATTTACAGCAAAGCCTGAATTAGGGCTCCAGTTCCAATACAAAACTTTTTTTCCATTTTGGCGAAACCAATCCCATTCAACTCCCTGCCACAAAGTATTAATATCATTTCTCAAATTTGTTTCAGCAACATCAGTTCCGTTGAAAAACTGTCTTGCAGTTAACAAACCCATCATCATGTAAGAAGTTTCAACGAGATCGGCGCCGTCATCATTGGCGCCAAAAGGAACAACAGCTCCCGTGGTTCCATTCATCCAGTGTGAAAAAGCACCGTGAAATTTTGGAGCTGTATTTTTTAAAAAAGAAACAATTGTTTGCAATCTTGCTAAACCTTGTGCTCTTGTGATAAATCCACGATTGATCGCTGTAACAATCGCCATTACACCAAAGCCTGAACCTCCAGATGTAACTGTTTCAGGAGTTGCATTACTTCTTTCTCTTGCCAAACCACTTACAGGATGACCATAATCCCAGAAATATTTAAAAGTTTGCTGCTGAACAAGGTCAAGTAATGCATTATCCGAAATAATTGGAAACTTTCTTGATGAATCAATTTTAGTAATAAAGTCTTTATTGACCTCAGGAAAAAACGAACCATCGGTAGATGATCTGAGGCCAGTATTAATTTTGAAAGTATATCTTGCCAAATAGTTCAATGGAGATGATGGCTGAATTAACAATACTGAATCATGATTTTGAAGAGTTGTTGTAATAGGAATTTCTCCGCCTCCCATATTATTGATCTTGACAGAACTGGTAATAGAAGAAGGCTTGACAGGTTCTGTAAATTCTACTTTAATTATAGGTTGTAAGTTTGCCCCATAGATCGTATTATCAAATGGAACGGTATTGATCCATGTGTTTTTTACAGTTATCGATTTTGGCGATGGAGCAGGAGGGGGCGGTGAACTTTTGTTACTACAAGAAATACAAAAGAGTAACAGCAATAAACTATAACTAATATTTTGAAAGTTATTTTTCAACTCTTCTTATATTATTTAATTACATAAGTATTGATGGAATGTGGCAGAGCCATTGTTTCAGCAGCTTTTCCATTTATCCATAAAAAGAATGGTGTTTTATTACTGCTTTCATTCATTACAACTACAACAACTGTTCCGTCTTGATTTTTAAAGGCGGTTGTTTGCAATCCACTTCGACTTGCTGATGCAATGATCCTTTTTGCTCCGGGTTGAATAAATTTTGAGAAATGGCCGATATAATAATATTCGTTGGTATAAACCAGTTGCCCGGTTTGAGTATTGCCATGGATCGGGGCAAAACAAAAATTACCAACATGATTAGGGCCACCTGTTTGGTCAAGCAAAATATTCCAATCAGTAAACCCAACCATGCCATTATTAAAATCGTGGATCATATTCGCAGCATATTTTTCGCCCAGCTGCCAGTTATTGGTTTTACTGCTATCATATGCTTCTTTGCATCCTTCGGTAAAAAATAAGTTGGTGTTTGGAAAAGATTCGTTTACCAATTTCACATTATCATACATAGGCTGTCCTCCGCTCCATGGCTCATACCAGTGAAATCCGATACCCCATAAATATTTTGCAGCCTCCTTATCATTTAGTAAAGTACTTGCCCGTTGGTACAATAGATCCCTGTTGTGATCCCACCCAATTATCTTTTTATCTTTTAAACCTTCTTTCTCCATTACAGGACCCAAATGATTTTTTAAAAAATCCCTTTCTTCTTCCCCTGTATAAATACAACTTTCCCATCGTTGAGTTGCCATTGGTTCATTTTGAATAGATATTCCCCAAACCGGCACTCCTTCTTTTTCATACGCCTTAATAAATTTTGTATAATATAAAGCCCAGCGATCAGCATACTCAGGTTTTAATTTCCCTCCGTGAAGTGTTTCCCCATTTGTTTTCATAAATGCGAGAGGACTCCAGGGGCTTGCAAATAAATTGAGTTTGCCAGCTGACATCTTCATTGCTTCTTTGATAAAAGGAAGTTTATATTTTTTATCATGATCAATATTAAATGTGTTCAGCTCTTTATCCGTGCTATCAGAAACATAAGCATACATATCACTGCTGAAATCACAACTGTTAATATTTGTTCTTACTACTGTATAACCAATGCCTGTTTCCTTATTAAAGTAAGCCTTTAATACCTCCTGCTGCTTTTCTTGTGGCAGTTTATAAAAGGTTTCTGCAGATGCATCTGTTATAGCGCCTCCTATGCCAAAATAAGTTTGGAATGTTTTTGAAGGATCAACAAAAACGATAACCTCATTCTCAAATGGCTGTCTTTTTTCCTTAAATTCCAATGTAGCTGTAGATGCTAAACGATAGTCCGTACTATCGGCAGTAGTAAAAACGGATACAATTTTTCCATCTGTATTATACTCGGTGACAGAAACATCGGCAGTTTTCGGTTCTGTGCATGCAACTGCTAATAAAACAATTGCGGAGTAAGCTGTTTTTTTCATTTACTTATTTTTGTTTAGATATTTTTTTATTTCTTCCGGATATATACTGATAAAATGCGAACGGAGCAATGATGCTTTCGGCGTTTCTTCTCCCTGTAAAAAAACGGCAATTGATTTCGATGGTTGTGCCGGCAAATGACAATCAATACAATTTTTTTCAATTGCTACAATTTGAGCATGAGTAGAAGTTTTAAATTTTTCATCTGCAGTGTTATGACAACTCATGCACCGCTGCGAAAATAATTCTGTTTTTCCCCGCTCATTTTCATGTGTATTATGGCAAGTGCTGCAGGTCATAGCTGAACTCATCCTGAAACATTTACTAGCTTTTAATAATCCAACCTGGTTGCCATGCACATCAACATTGCTGCTATTTAAAACATAATTGTTCAATGTGTCAATAGTAAAATATTCTGAAAGATCTTTGCCTGCAGTGAATTCAAAAGATGGTTTTGTCTTTTGAATGTTGCCACCATGACATAACGCACAAATGTCTATTTGTTGGGATCTTGAAAGTTTTGAAGGGTTGACAATATACCTGGCGGTTTTTTCTTCGGGATGCTGCGTTTGATATTCTACATGTTTTGCAGCAGGGCCATGACATTTCTGGCAATCTACTCCATAAATAATTTTGTTGCGATCAAATTCAACTGGCTCCAAAGGAGAACCCGAAACTCCTTCCGCATAAGAGATATGACATTCAAGACAACGGGCAGTTGCAGGACGATCAATCATTACTTTGTCATTTGGAAAACCGGGGCTATTGGACCATTGATCTGCTGCTGTGAAATAGGTAATGGGTAATTGAAACAATTTATTATTTCTCCATGTTAAAAAAGATTGTCCCATCACACCTGAACCGATCACCATATCAAAACGCATCGCTTTTTTTTCTTCACCTTTAAAATAAGCAACCTGGTAAAAACCACTGTCTCTTTTCTGCATGGATAATAAGATCAAAGGACTATAGGAATAGTCATTTTTTCCTTTTTCAAAACTCCCTTTGATAAACTTTTCTTCAGCTGGCAGGCCCGTGAGGTAGTGGGCGGTTTTAAAATGGCTAGCGTAAATTTCTTTATGGCAACTAGCACATTTCTCAGTTGTGGTATATGATCCAAATGTTATAGCTTCTTCTGCTGGGTTATCTTTCTTTTCAGCACTTACACATCTTGCCAGAAAGAAGATCATGCTTACAATGGAAATTAATACCAAAGATGAACGGTGATATTTTATTTTTATCCGCATGTTGATTGTTGAACCAGCGGTAGCTTCTCTGTCTTTTTTTCTTCTTTCAAAAATGGTCACCAAACATAAGTTGCGGCTGCACCGGCAGGCAAAGATGCTACGGCAATTTTTCCTTTGAATTTGATATTGAAACTTGCATCAGCAGTTCCGTCATTAACTACAATTAAAACTTTTTTCCCATCCGGGGCTTTAAATGCTGCATTAAAAATAGTGGCAGCATTATTACTTTCTATTCTTACAGAACCCGGCGGAACAAACCTGGATGCATGGGCAACAATATAATAAGACACATTCCTGTTAATAGCACCATCCAATGTGATGGCTCCTTTACATTCAGTACATCCTCCGGGAGTATGTGGGTTATAACCACCATCATTCGCTAGATTCCATTCCAAAGCTACTTTACTCCAGTTCCGCATTGAGCCAATGATCACATTTTTTAAATGCCACTTCAAATTACCATCAAAACTTTCATTGGCGCCTGTCCATTGCTCAGTGAAATAAAGATTTTTATCGGGATGAGCAGCATGCACGGTTGATAATGCGCTGATGTCTCCATTATACAAATGAAATGCTGATCCATTGACATATTGTTTAGCTCCTGCATCATTTAAAATAGTGATCGGATAATTAGGGTTATCGCAATTATGATCCCAAATAATAATTTTTGTTGCAATGCTTGCTGCCTGGAATGCAGGTCCGAGATGATTTTTTATAAAATCAGCTTGCTGTGTAGCAGACATAACCATGCTTGGATTATTACCACCATGTTGTGGTTCATTTTGCGGAGTAATGGCGTCAATAGTAATTCCTTTTGCTCTCATGGCTTGAATATACTTGACAAAATATTGTGCATATACGGCATAATATTGTGGTTGCAGGCTTCCTCCAACCGAACTTCCGTTATCTTTCATCCAAACAGGCGGGCTCCATGGTGAACCCAGAATTTTTATATTGGGATTGATTAGCAAAATTTCTTTTAGCAATGGAATTACATCTACTGTATCTTTTGATAAATTGAAATTGGTAAGATTAACATCCGTTTGTCCTGTTGGCATATCATCATAACTGAAAACTTCGGCGTTTAGATCAGATGCGCCAATGCTGATACGCAAATAGCTAATGGCATTTGAATTTTCACCAGTACCAAACAACTCCTGTAATAAAGAACTTTTTTGTGCAGCCGCTAAACGATTGATAAGATAAGCGCTGCCACCCGTTAACGTATATCCAAATCCATCGATAGTTTGATATGTTATGGTACTGTCGATTTCTACTGTTGGGTTGGCGTTTGTTGCTGAAGTAAATGACAAGTTGTTTTGCTTTTGCAGCAAGGCTGATCTATCTCCTTTGGTGATCCAGACAGAAATTTCATTTGTTGCAACAGGAGGGGTTGGAGGACCTGGTTGTTCTTTATTTGAACATTTAGCATTTAAACACAAGAGCCCGATGACTAGAGCAATAAATATTTTATCCTTATTCATTTATTGACCATTTGTAGGTTTTAAAAAAACTAACGGTTGGTTATTTCTTGCGATTACTAAAATTTTACCATCACCGGCATAATTTATCCATTTTGCATCTCTTGCCTGCCCGGTGATAGAAGCAAGTTCCGAATCATATTGGAATGCACCTTGTTTTTTGTTATATGAAAAAAAAGTTGGTTGTAATGCATCATAGCGTCCTTCATAAGGAATAACATTATAAAAATTTCCAGATGCCAGGTAGCTATTTGTCTTGTTGTCAAAAGGAGCGAAAGAAAAAATAGGAGCGAACTGCAACTCTTGCGGAAGATCCATCCTTTTGAAATTTCCTTTGCCATCATTTATAAAACAAGATGAAGCTAACACTTCAGCTTTTAATTCTTTGTAGTCTTTGAACAGATCATAAAAAACATATTGAACTGTTTTACCCGCCACTTCACTGTACTTCAAATAATATTTTTTCAAAACAGGCAAAGCTCTTTCCAGCTCATCTTTCGCCAGGAAAGGATATTCTTTTCCATCAATAGTATAAGCAAGAATTTGCTCTGTAGATCCGTTGTTATCAAAATCTTTTACATAAAGTTTTAATGGACCGTTTTTTCCAGCCCAGAATTTGTTATTGCATCCCCAATTGCCCGCTAGTATATCAGCAAATCCATCGCCATTTACATCTGTTGTATATATGCTTTGCCAAAGGCCTGTTGATGCAGGGATATCAAACAGAGAAAATTTTCCTTTATTATTTTTAAAAACTTTTACAGGCATCCATTCACCTGATACGACCAGGTCTTTCCAACCATCATTATCGATATCAGTAAATGATGCCGCCGTTACCATACCTAATAAATACAACGGTATAATATTATCACCTGCTTTTGTGAAATGACCTTTACCATCATTGATATACAAATAAGATGTTGTGGGTATTCCATATTTAACAGGGCTTGCAAGATTTCCTACAAACAGATCCTGGTCACCATCATTATCAATATCTGCCACAGAAACGCAAGATTTATTTTCAAACACTACCGACATTGGATCTGGCGATTTTGTAAAATGACCGGTTCCGTCGTTAATATATAACCTGTCTAACAAGGCAAGTTCATTAACTGGAATTTCATTTCCACCAGTTAATACAAACAGATCGGGAAATGAATCACCGTTGGCATCGAAAAAGACAGCGTCAACATCCTCACTCACGGCAAACTCATTGAATAGTGCTGTATCGCTTTCTTTAAACGTTCCATCTTTTTGCTGTATCATTAAAACGCCAGGCTGAAATTTAGCGCCACATGCATAAAAATCATCCAGCCCATCTTTGTTTACATCGGCTATTGCAAGTTTTGGCCCTCTTGTAGAAAGTCCATGCGGAATGAGGTATTGAACATTGTAATCAAGAAAGTCATTTTCCTTATGTGACCAGTTGCATTTCACCTGTGAGGTGATATCCTGCATCGCTTCATTCTTAGTCGGAAAAAAATTACTGTATGAAAAATCTAACTGCGCATCGCTTTTATTAGCAACCAGGTTTTTATTGACACCCGGATCTTTGATCAATTGATATTTTTGATCAGGCCAAACTATTAAAAGACTATCGATGTGACTTACTGAATCTAATCCAAAATGTAATTGATAGCTTGAAGAAGACATAAACCCTCTTGTTGGCATTAGCTGCTCGTATTGCATTTTTGTACCGGTAAACAGATAAACTTTACAACCAACACCCATTGTGTTACGACCGCCACCTTGAAATGAAACAGAAATAAAGTTTTTCTTTGGAGAATTATTTTTTAAAATAAGCGCCGGTGCATTCAGGCAATTCACTATTAAGTCAAGATTGCCATCATTATCAAGATCAGCATACGCCGCGCCGTTTGAGCAACCGTTTAATTTTTGGGTCCCCCAAATTTCACTAACATCTTTAAACGACATTTTTCCATCACCTTTAAATAAGAACGGGTGAGAATTTCCATCAGGCATAGCAGCAATTGTTTCATCATCGTATTTATCTGTTGCATCCATACCTTGTGCTTTTCGTTTATCTGCGAAACGAATAAAATCCAGATCAACTGGTCGTTTAACAATGCCGCTCGAAATAAAGAGGTCTTTGTTGCCATCATTATCAAAATCTGCAAACAATGGTGCCCAACTCCAATCAGTTGCAGACACACCACTTTGCAAACCAGTTTCACTAAAACTTACACCATTGCCATTATTACGCTGCAAGCAATTTTTAGAGTAC
>DASYQG010000576.1:0-5341 GCA_036005825.1 Chitinophagaceae bacterium
AATACCTTTTTGATCTCTCAGTTGATCCATCCGAGAAAAACAATTTAAAAGATAAATTCCCTGACATATATGCAAGGTTGAAAAATAAATTCAGCCAATGGGAGAAAACAGTTTTAGAACCTATTCCTCTTTTAAGCGCTAATGATTGAACTTTCTTTTATTTATTGAATATGTTTATCATCGGTTAACATGAGTTATTTCCCGATAGCTAACGGAAATATGTTGCTTTGTAAATTCCTTATGGGCAAGATACGGTGGATACAACGGTAAAAGGTGGAAACTATTTTGCTGGTTCTACAAAATACATATCTACTTGTCCTTTGCTTTTAGCCTCAATTTTTCCCCTATGAATGCAATTAAAAGTATCCTTTACCAATGAATAAGTCTCCCCGGAAATATTAACTTTCCCCACTTCACTATGTTGTTCCATTTGAGATGCAAGATTCACAGCATCACCCCATATATCGTAAGCAAATTTCTTTGATCCTACTACACCTGCTACAAGAGGGCCGGTATGAATGCCGATCCGGATTTCAAAAACTGGTAGATTTTGAATTTTATTAGCTGCTCCAAATTCCCTTATAAACTGCTGCATGTCTAATGCAGCTTTTATGGATTTGATTGCGTTTTCATTATCAGCCAACGGTAATCCGCTCGCACACATATACGCATCCCCGATCGTTTTTATTTTTTCCATTCCATATTTGGCAATAATGTTGTCAAACGCTCCGAACACTTCATCAAGCTGTGTTACCAATTTTACTGGAGTAAGTTTTTCTGCAATGGATGTAAAGCCCTTGATGTCTGCAAATAATACACTCACTTGCTCATGTTTCCTGGCATACGATTTTCCAAATTGTTTTAATTCATCGGCAATTTCAGCAGGCAGAATGTTCAACAATAAAGCATCTGATTGGATTTTTGCAGCTTCGATAATCTGTTTTTGCTTTTGAATTTCCTGTGTTCGTAACCGAACTTTTTCTTCCAATTGTTCATTATGTTCCCGCAGCTCCTGGATCAAATGTTTGTTATCACGCCTTAGCATTACAGTTTCTATTGCATTGTCAATGGTGATCTTTAATTCATCTTTATCCCATGGCTTTGTGATATATCTATAGACCTTGCCTGTGTTGATGGCCTCAATGATCGATTCCATATCACTAAAACCTGTAAGAATGATTTTGACGTTGTCCTGAGCATCCGGTATATGTTGCAAGAATTGAACGCCGGTCATATGGGGCATACGTTGATCAGTAACGATAACATGAATATCGGTTTTGGAGAGAATCTCTATACCTTCTTCTCCACTTGATGCTGTATATATGTTATAATTTCTCCGTAAAGCAGCTCTGAATGAATTCAGATTGTTTTCTTCATCATCAACATACAACACATTAAAAACATCTTTCAGTACTTCCATAGTTTAGTTTATTGTTTGTTGGGTGATAGGGATTCTGATCGAAAACTCTGTCCCTTCACCGGGTTTTGAAAACACGTCAATTTCGCCGTTATGTTTCTTAATAATACCAAAAGAGATCGACAAACCTAGTCCTGTTCCTTTACCAACTTCCTTTGTTGTGAAAAAGGGATCAAATATTTTTTTTCTTACTTCGTCTGTCATGCCAACTCCTGTATCGCGAATCGATATTTTAACAATATCGTGATCCTGCCAGGTTTTTATGAAAATTTTCCCCTCTGCAGGAATTGATTGGACGGCATTGGAAAGTATATTCATAAACACCTGGTTAATTTGACCGGGGAAACAATCTACTTCGGGGAGATCATCATAATGCTTTATAATTTCAATCCTGTTTTTAAACGAATTATGTAATAGAGTAAGCGTGGAATCGAGGCTGTCATTAATACTTGCTTTCTTGAAAACATTCCGATCCAACCTGGAAAAATTCTTTAGACCTTTTACAATTTCAGAAGTCCGTGTGGCGCCATCTTCAATCCCTTTTAATAAGTTGATTATTTCCTTTTTTGTAAATTCTATATGTTCATCCTGCTTTATTTTTTCGATTTCGGTGAATTCATTTTTCAATCCTCTCCTGGTGATGATATCGTCGTATGTCTCAATAAATTTTATCAGGTCACTCATATCATCTTTCAAAGGCTGAATATTCGCCGTAACAAAATTTATAGGGTTATTTAATTCATGCGCAATTCCAGCTGTCAGTTGGCCAAGTGATGCCATTTTTTCTGCCTGTATCAATTGTTCCTGTGCAGCCTTCAAATCAGCAACTGTTTTATGTAGTTCCTCGTTCGCAGAGGCAAGATTAAGGTTTGCTTTGCTTAATTCTTCACGGGCCTTTGCCAGGTCTGCTACCATTTTATTAAAGGCTCTTCCCAGGTCACCTATTTCATCTCCGGATTTATTTATTACTCTTTGTGTAAGATCTCCTTCACCTACTTTATCCGCAGCATTTCGCAATGCCAGTACGGGTATTGAAATATTTCTCGATAACCAGAACCCGATCAATATTCCAATAACAAAAACCACGCCGCTTACAAACAGTGATGTTGTCCTTATTTTCTTTTTACCCATTTCAATATATTCAGTTGTAACGGCCAGTTCAATAGCACCACTAATCATGTCAGATTTAAATTCAGAGCGTTTTTTTATGATTGAGTTTTTTGAATGTGCATTGTGGCGATTAGTTGTGTCTTGTGGGTAGGTTTTTAAAAGGGAGTCACTCATTTTAAAATTTTTGTGATCATTGTCCCAGGTAGTATCAGTAACCCAAAGGTTGACAAACAATAATCTTGGATCATCCTTTACAAAACTCATTGCAGTCTGCACGCCTTCAAAATTTTCATCCTTCAGCGCTATTTTTACTCCCAGTGAAATTGTATTGGTAAGGTTCTGTACTTCGTTATTGTAGTTATCAAGCAGATATTTTTCCTGCTGTGAAGGGAAATAATAAAGTGAAAAGAATGAAAACATCAGGACGATCGTGAGAACTGTTAACCAGATTTTTGTTTTTAATGTGATTCGCATGGGTGTAAACCTGTTTTAACCTTACCGACACCGAGTCACAGACAATTTATTAATATTTGAAGAGAAGCAATGCTTTTGAACCAAAAAGAAATCAAAAAGAATTTTTCCCATCAACCATAATTATTTTAATACCTGAACCTGTAGTAACTTTGTCTATAATACCGATAGCGCCGGGAGTTTGTGCTACAATTGATTCCAATTCAGTAACGGAATTACAAAAGGTGGGAGCATCAGCTTTGCCACTAAATGAAAGCCCAAGCCAGAATCTTTTCACTTTATCTCCGCTCATGCTATAAATTTTCTGACAAGTGATCTCTCCGGTCGATGTATTTGTTTTCATTAAAACAATACTCACTTTAGTTCCATCACTCCATCTTTGTTTTTCACCTTTCATTATCGATTTTAGATCAGACATTTTCAATGTGGCCGGAGCACCTTTGGGATTACTAATAGCAGTAAGTGGGGCATCCTGTGCATTTATGATCAACCCTACAAACAATAGCAACAGTATAGAAAGATATTTTCTATATACCAGTATGCAAATTGTTTGAAAAGTCATTGTTTGTTTACTTTGTATTAAAACCCGATCGCCACTTGCATTGTTAACCTGTTCGTATCACCTTCTTTTTCTCCGTGCTGATGCTGGTACTCCAATTTCACTGCTGTCACATAATTAAGGTTATATCGAATACCCGCAACTATTGAAGTGGTATTATTCTTATCATAAAAAATTTCACCGGTACCAAAGTGTAAATTGTCAAGCCTCAAATAGGGAACTATTTTTTCTTTGATCTTGATCCCTGCATAAATGTAGGACGCCAGTGTATGTTGTGAACCGGTCGTATCAGTTTTATTAGTCCCCGATGTTCCCTCGGCCAGCACTTCAAATTTATTTCCAAAATAAGCAACCGAACCAGTGAATAAATTTTGATTTACGGTCCAACCAAGTAACATACCATCGTGTGTGGTAGCACCTTTTGAAATAACGTCATTATACCAGGAAAGGCCCAGGCGGAGACCTTCAACAGGTTTTAAATGTACAGCGGCAGTTATTGATTTTCTTTTGTCATTATCCAGTACGTCAGTGGAGCCAATACCATTACCGACCATCAGATCATAACCGAATTTCATGTCGCCAAGATTTTGCCCTTGCACACTGATGCCGGTTGTATGTAGTGGGATGATATTGGCATCAAACAAAAGTGGGCGGAATATAGTTGGAAAAAGTACCCGGCCATGATGATAAGTATCGTTCCAGTAATTTATTGGGGTATGATGTTTCCCCAAAAGAATATTGTGATTTCCTGCAATGTTATATTTGATAACAATGCGTTCAATACTTACTGAAAATTTTGTAGGCGTGGTATTGGTAAACCTAAAGACACTTTCACCAAGGAACGAAAAACGGTCGCTTAATTCGGAAGTTATAAATAGATCCTGTTCGCCAAGAGAAAATGACACTTTATCTTTCTGCAAGCTTGCCAAGGCATCAGCAAATCCTCTTATCTGTGTGATTTGTGAATATGAACAGCCAGTGCTACCTATAAATACCAATACAAAGCTGATAATCGATATTGATATTAGTCTTGGCATGGATAGGTTCTAAATTGGTACTTAAATATACTTATTATAAATTTAATTCAATTTTTTTTGATCAGATTTTTGATCTCAAATAGTAATAAAAACTAAGCGAGATTTGATCAATATGCTGGTTTAATAAGCAGCGGCTCTGCCTGCAACTTTCTATTGCTTGTATTTTTTCTATAGCAAGAGTCGCACGAATGCAACTTTTAGATGTACTGCAAGTGTCCATTTTTTTCCCATTTGTATTAAAATTATTAATGCCGAGACGTGGAAGAATAATTATGAATAGAAAAGAATCAAATGTTTATGATCTTACTCATGCCTCTAATAGCGCTGGTACAACATGTGAGCTCGATTTTAAAGACTTACAAAAAAATCTTATAAAAGATTTGTATCCTTTTATAGAGTTCCGCACTCTAATTGATAGTAATGATTAATGTGTAAACTCATGTAAAAGGTTTTTTTATGAGAAACAAAAAGAAAGCTATTGCTATTATAATAATAATGACAGCATGTGTGGTCTTCATTCAATGTTCCAAAACTTTTGAAAAATCTGATGAACAAGGGGCGATCGGGGAAGAACAGGCTGGTATAGAAAAAAAGAAATCGTTGGTGGCACAGGGAAAAGAGATTTTTCGGTTTGATACTTTTGGTGATGAAGATTTTTGGAGTGGATTACTTCATATTGATAAAGCTATAGCTGGAATGAATAATGGTGGTTTTGGACCCGGTGTTAGTCCTGCTACAGCGCTGGCT
>DASYQG010000577.1:0-2468 GCA_036005825.1 Chitinophagaceae bacterium
GGCAAAGGCACAACTCGATAACGGAGTGATCACTGCCAATGATTACCTGAGGGAAGTGAATGCCGAGGACCTTGCAAGACAGAGTCTGATCACTCATCAAATACAATTATTACAGGCGCAAATAAATTATCAAACAATTTCAGGAAAACAATAAACCAGCGGATATGAAGAAATTATTTTTTGGAATAACAGCAACAGCTTTTCTCTTAATTACTGGCTGCAATAGAAGTGAAAATGAATTTGACGCTTCGGGTACTTTTGAAGCTGATGAAACAATTGTTTCATCAGAGATGCCTGGCAAAATTCTTTCATTCAATATAGAAGAAGGAATGCACTTGATAAAGGACAGTATTGTTGGTACAGTTGATGCGACAAATATTGATCTTCAGCAGCAGCAGGTAGAAGCAAGCATCAGGGCTTTAAATGAAAAAACGGCGAATGTCAATCCCCAGGTAGAATTATTGCAAAACCAACTGGCTGTTCAGCAATCACAGCTAGATAATTTATTACATGAAAGAACAAGGATCGAGAACCTGATAAAAGCAGATGCAGCTACTACTAAACAATTAGATGATATCAATGCACAGATCGACGTGGTGAAAAAAAACATGACGGTAACGCAGCAGCAGATCAATGTTAAGAAAAATGATATCGCTACTCAGAACCGCAGTATTCTCAGCGAAGCAGAACCCTTAAGAAAAAGAGTTGCACAATTACAAGACCAGGCACAGCGGGCAAATATTATAAATCCTGTTACCGGAACTGTTATCACTAAGTATGCTGAAGCAGGTGAGGTTACATCGTCAGGAAAAGCTTTGTATAAAATTGCTGATCTGTCTGAATTAAATTTGAGAGCTTACGTAACCGGAGTTCAATTACCAACAATAAAATTAGGACAGCAGGTAAAAGTTATGATCGACCAGGGAGAGAAAAAATATAAGGAGTATACCGGTAATGTTATTTGGGTCTCTGATAAGGCAGAGTTTACTCCAAAAACAATACAGACAAAAGAGGAGCGGGCCAATCTTGTTTATGCGATAAAAGTAAAAGTGAAGAATGATGGCTACTTGAAAATTGGAATGTATGGAGAGGTAAAATTGTGAGTGGTGAATGGTCAATGGTGAATAGCCCCGGGTTTTAACTCGCGGATTGAAAGGAAATTTTTTATCAGAACACTGTAGGGGTTCATCATTGACGAATAGAATTCCTGGACGATCAAGGGGTTGCGACGCAACGAAAGATGATAGTAGCAATGCAGATGATGAAATAAAAAATATAGAATGAACGCGGTTATTGTAGAAAATATCATCAAGACTTACGGAAAGAAAAAAGAAGTCACTGCATTGAGTGATATTTCTTTTGATGTTTCGCAAGGTGAATTGTTTGGGATCATCGGTCCCGATGGGGCTGGTAAAACTTCTTTGTTCAGAATACTTACAACCTTATTGCTTGCAGATAGCGGCAAAGCCACCGTAGATGGTTTTGATGTAGTGAAAGATTATAAAGCTATTCGCAAACGAGTTGGGTATATGCCCGGTAAATTTTCATTATACCCGGATCTGTCAGTTGAAGAGAATTTGAATTTTTTTGCTACCATTTTTAATACAAGTATTAATGAGAACTATGATTTGATAAAAGATATTTATGTGCAGATAGAACCCTTCAAAGATCGCAAAGCGGGAAAGTTGTCGGGAGGAATGAAACAAAAACTGGCGTTGAGTTGTGCATTGATCCATCGTCCATCTGTTTTGTTTTTAGATGAACCAACGACCGGTGTTGATGCAGTGAGTCGTAAAGAATTTTGGGAAATGCTAAAAGGGTTGAAAAGACAGGGGATCACAATTTTGGTTTCGACACCATATATGGATGAAGCAGGTTTGTGTGATAGAGTTGCTTTGATTCAAAATGGAAAAATTCTCTCCATCAATACACCGCAGGGTGTTGTTGAAAGTTTTTCAAAACCATTATGGGCAGTGAAATCATCACGGATGCTTTCACTATTGAATGAGTTACTCCAAAAAGATTTTGTAGAAGATGTTTATCCTTTTGGAGAGTATCATCATTTGGTGATGAAAGACAGGTCAGGTGAACCATTGCTTCGCCAGTTTATCCAGGAACATCATAATGAAAATGCAGTTTTGCAATCAACACAACCAGATATTGAAGATTGTTTTATTGCATTAATGAAAAAATAAGATGAGCAACAATAAAGTAATAACAGCACATAATTTAACCAAAAAGTTTGGCCATTTCACTGCGGTCGATCATATCAGTTTCGATGTGCACAAAGGAGAAATTTTCGGATTTCTTGGAGCTAATGGTGCGGGCAAGACAACTGCCATGCGAATGCTCTGTGGTCTGTCATTACCGACTTCAGGTGAAGCAACAGTCGCCGGCTTTGATGTGTATAAAGAAAATGAGAAAATAAAAAAGAATATTGGGTATATGAGCCAGAAGTTTTCATTGTA